>MFXA01000020.1:4235-12811 GCA_001787455.1 Candidatus Peregrinibacteria bacterium RIFCSPLOWO2_01_FULL_39_12
TGAGATGAAGAAGTCGCCGTGGATGTCGGAAGTGAAGTTGCAGAAGATGAGGGAGGTGAAATTGGTTGAGGTATCTGAGTCGCTTGTGTCGAAACAGATTGCTGTGTTTGGGATGCCGGTGGCGGAGTTGCCGAAGCTGACGAAGTTGTCTGAGCTGCCGTATCCGTATCCCCCCCAATTTTAAAAGTATTATCCATTTTTATATTTCTTCATCTAAATCAATCTCTTCACTGTCTTTAGGGAGTACATTTTCAATGGCTCCCCATTCGCTCTCTTCGTTTTTTGGAACGACAAGAGTGACTTTATCTCCAACTTCAGCCTTAAAATAGGTAACCGAAGCTAGTAAAACTTTATATGCTTTTCTGTTGGCGATTACTTTGTACTGGCTATCTTCGTATGTGAGAGTTCCAACTATTCTATCTCGTTCAACAGGACCGATTTGTTTGTATAAAAAGGAGCCATCTTCTTTAATTGTAAGTTTAAGAGTGTCTCCCGGGACAAGTTTTGATTTACTTGCGTAATTTGCCGGAACCGGATATTCGTTTTTATCTCTGCCGGTCATGTTTTGTCCGTTAAAAATCCCTTCAACAATTTTTTCGCCTTCATCATCTTTATCTCCGCTTAAATCGGGCAATTTTTCCGCTATTTTTGTGTATGATTTTTTGCTTTGTCCGCCTGTTAATTCGTCAAGAATCATCTTAGCCGAATGCAAAGAAGCGTCTGCGGATTCGACCATCTCTTTTATCAGTAAAAGTTTTGAAGCTTGTGACATTTGTTTTTTATGTTTTTATATTTTTGTTGGATGCCCGCCTACGGCGGACGTTTCTTTATTAGCAACTTCTTCGAAGTTGCCTGCTGTTTGGTATTATATCAGAAAAATCATATTTCTGCCAAAGACGCTGGCTTGACTATTATTTCTTTTTCTTGTTGAGTATATCAATTAGCGCGCGGCGCATTATTCCAAGATTTGAGAAAATTCTGAATGTAAATACAACCGTTACTGCGAGATATAGATCTAGTCCGAGTCTTTCTCCCAAGAGTGTAATTCCAATTGCCAGAATAATGTTGAAAATAAGTCCCGTAAGAAATATTGTCTGATTGTATTCCTCTTTTGAAACTTCAGCTTTAATCGCCCCAAATATCGAATCCAAAAGCCCCACCAATATTACGGCGGTATATTTTACGTATTCTATCGGAATTGTGTAGGTTGCGCTTAATCCTATTATAATCCCTGCAATTATTCCTATTATTGCCCAAACCATTTTTTTTTGGTTATCTTCGTTTGTATATTATCTTATCTCCATTGCCTCCTGCAATGCGAAGGTCAATATAATTAAGGTTTTCTTTGTAGATATCAAGTTTTGCCAGCGCTTTTTTTAGTTTTCTGAACTGGTTTTCTGAAGGGATTTGCATGTCCAGCCAAATGTAAAAATTCTTTTCAGTAAACAAGTGCACTTCTTTAGGTATTGGTTTATATATGATTTCTTTTATTTTCATCCCAAATTTATCTTCGAAATTTTTTGCCGCATCGAGTATGTATTGAAGTTTTTTTTGTTCTATCACCGTTTTTTTTGTGTTTATCGGTTCATCCGATTTTATGTGTATATATGGGAGAGAAGGATTTTCGAAATCCTCTTTTGTGGCGTATCCGATGGAATTTACAATGTAGTTTTTTTTGAGATTTGAACTTTCATTGATTATGTTTGCAACAAGCGGATATTTTAAAAATTCTATTTCGATTGTGGACGGATAGTTTTTACTAATGGTTACTTTTTCCAGTTCCGGAATTTTTTTCAGGACGCTGAATTCCAATTCGCCGGTTTTTGTGAAAAATATGTTTTTGTTTAATGCGCTTTTCAGATTTTCTTTTATTTGTTCTCCGATGATTTGGTTCTCAAAATTTTCATCTGCAATAATGATTTCTTTTATTTTGAAGTAGTTTGAGAAAAATATTCCGTAGGCGGTTAGCAAAATTGCGACTGTGATAATTGTCGTCTTAAAAGTTGCTTTTATTTTGCCCGGGGAAGATGTCCTTTTTCGAAAACTGTGGACTACCGGAGTTCCGTACGCGATACGGGAACTTAACATCCTCCTTTTTTTATTAAATAATTTTGATAACATATTCTCATGGTACTTTATATTAGAATATATGGATTTTCAAACTGTACTTAAACGTTTGGACAAATTTGTATCTTATGAGGATGTTAAAAAAATTCCTTATAATGAGGAAAATTTTGATCTTGGGCGCGTGAGGGATTTTTTGAAAAAATGGGGTGTTGATTATTCAAAACTGAAATTTGTTCATGTTGGAGGGTCAAAAGGGAAGGGGACTGTGTGTGCTTTGGTTGCACATTATTTGTTTAATGCCGGGTATAAAGTTGGGATGTTTACATCTCCTCATATTTTAGATATTACAGAGAGAATTTGGCTGAATGGCGGGAATATTTCTAGGCAAAAATTTGCCGAATATATCGGTGAAATCATGAAGATTATTTCGCGCGAAAATTTTTATGGGCTGACTTATTTTGAGGTTTTGATGATTATTGCTTTTAAATTATTTACGGATGAAGGGGTTGATTATGTTGTGCTTGAAGTTGGTTTTGGAGGTCGACTTGATGCTACGAATATTGTTACTCCTTCGGTTTCGGTTTTAACAATGGTTGAAAAAGAACATGCCGATGTTTTTGGTGGGACTGTAAGTAAAATTTTGGATGAGAAACTGGGTATTGTAAAGCCGCACGTTCCTTTTGTTGTTGGATGCCAATGTGCGCATATTAAAGCTTTGATTTGGAAGAAGGTGGTTGGGATTGCGAAGAAATTTAAAAGTTCGGTTAGGGTTTTTTATGTGGATGAGGAGGTGTCCGCTTTCCACGCTAAAGATTATGCCATAGGCATTAGCCCTACCAAAGACGGGGTGTTTGATAAAGCGAAAATTTCCAATGCTTTTACCGCTTTGGTTGTGTTAAAGGTTTTGCTTGGATCGGTTGATGTTGAAAAGTTTAAAGATGCGTTTAACAAATTAAATTTGCCCGGGAGAGTTTTTGTAAAAAATGTTGGAAATAAAACTGTTGTTTTTGATATGGCTCATACAAAAAGGAGTATTCATAATTTGATAAAATTTCTTAAGAAGCGTTTTGTTGGGAAGAAATTTGTGTTTATTTTTGCAGCGCTTCAAGGAAAAGATGTTTCCGGTATGTTGAAAAAAATATATCCTGTTGTCGGCAGACTGTTTTTGACCGAAGCGCATGAAAAAAGAAAAATCCCTGTTTCGGACTTGAAGAAGATTGTCGAAAAAATCGGATATAAAAATGTTTTTTGTGAATCCGTGGCGGTTAAAGCTTATAAAAGAGCTTTGAAAGATTTTAAAAAAGACCAAGTAATAGTTGTGTGCGGTTCACATTTCCTGTTGGGAAAAATCTTGAAACTATTTCTTCGCCATAGTGGCTAGCCTTTCAGCTTTTCTTTGGCGCGCTTTTGCTTTATTTCTTCGTTTTCGAAGTTTGCTTTTCGGAAAAATTTTTCCTATAAGTCCGTGTTGTTTGCTTGCGTGTGCGTTTGTCATCTAGGGAACTTTAGGGATTTTAGCTTGTATTGTCAAGATTGCGAAGTTTTGAAGTATTTTTTGCAGACTGTTTTTACGTTTCCGCGCACGTTCATATCCACTTTTATCACCGCTTTTTTGGGATTAACGACTTCCAGAAAATCTGCAAATATAACTTCCAAGGCTGTTTCGTGAAAGATTTTTATATTTCTGAAAGCGTTTATGTAGAGTTTGAATGATTTTAATTCAAGGCATTTTTTGTTTGGTACATAAGAAATTTCCACTCTCCCGAAATCAGGCCAATTGGAAAACGGACAAATTGACGTATATTCCTCTGTTGAAATTGTAACCCAGTGTTCTCCGCGGCTTTGTTCCTGAAAATTAAAAGTAAGCAAAGGAGCTTTCTTTTTTATTTCGGCGCGTATTTTTTTCGCCGGTTTTTGCGAATAATCTTTTCCTTCCCGGTATTGTTTGAGTGGTGTGGTGTTTTTAATGTTTGGCATATTTTAGCGGATCTTTTATTTGTGCTTCTTTAAATCCTTTTATCCTTAATTTGCAAGCCGGGCAGGTTCCGCATGCCGGACGAAGTCCTTTATAGCAGGTATGCGTGTATTTGAGAAGGTTTAAGCTGCCAAGTTTTTGCATGAGTTTTACTGTTTTCGATTTTGTCAGCCACATTAAAGGTGTATGAATTTTGAATTTCTTCTCTGTTGCGAGCGCGAATGTTTTTTCCATGGATTTTATGAATTCATTTCTGCAGTCAGGGTAGCCGCTAAAGTCTGTTTGGCATACTCCAGTAACAATATTTTGTATGTTCTGCTGATATGCGTATATTAAAGCGATTGATATGAAAATTAAATTTCTTCCGGGAACAAACGTTGTGGGCAATTTATTTTTTTGAATTTTTATTTTTACGAATTTATCGGTAAGCGCATTTTTTGTAAGATGTTTGAATACATCAATTTTAATTATTTTCAGCGGAGTGCCCGATAATTTTGCAATTTTTTTTGCGGATAAAAGTTCTGTTTTGTGTCGTTGTCCGTAGTCGAATGTTATTGCAAAAATTTTATCAAATTTTTTCTTTGCCCAAGCCAGGCACGTGGTTGAATCTTGCCCTCCCGACAGTAAAATAACTGCTTTTGAAGAATTTTCTTTCATCTTGCTCTTGTTGTTCCCCATAAAGTTATTTGTAAACGCGGCGAAAATCTCAAGTCTTCTTTTTTGCAAAGTTCCGCCAGCCATTTTGAGCGTTCTTTCAGTTCTTTTTCTTTGGTCCCGAGCGGCATGAGTAAGACTCTCGATTTTTTAATTTTATATTTTCTAATAAAATTTTTAACCTCTTCTATATTAGCCGGGTGTTCTATTACAAATTTGTAAAAAGTTTTTTTCCCCGGAAATTTTTGAAGCGGTAAATTTAAAGTTTTTGCATGTGCCAATTTTGGCGAACAACTGTACAAATCTACATAATTATCCAGTGTCGATTTTATTGTTCCGTTGGTTTCAACTTCTATATAATAATTCTTCAGTTTTTTTATAAGTGAAAGAATTTCTTTTTGTTGCAATAAAGGTTCTCCTCCCGTTATTACCAAATGTTTTGCCGGGTATTTTTTTATTATTTTGGTTATTTCATCAATTGTCATTTGTCTCGCATTTTTTGGATCCAATGCATATTTTGTGTCACACCATTTGCATCTTAAATTGCATCCGTTCAGGCGCAAAAATACGGCTGGAATTCCCAAAAAAAGTCCTTCTCCCTGTAACGAGTAAAATATTTCTGTGACTTGCATAGATGTGCTGAAAAAACTGGTAAGAAAATAGCATTTTTATGGATTGTTGGGTAGCTATTTTTGTGTTTTATATGAAACAGCAACTGAAATTTGAATAAATTTTGCTAATAGATTATCTTTATTGTATGAATCGTTTGAAAAAAATCTTTGTTTTTTTATTTGCGGCGGTGTTTTTAATTTCATGCAGTAATGTCCGGGACGATTTTATGGGCGAGAAAATGGAATTTTATAAAGTTGCGGTTGGTGGCAACGATTATTATTTCCGTTATCCATCTTCCGCTCAAATAAATTTTGGATCTGTCGGGAAAATTTCATATAAAGATTGTGTTGTCAGTTTTGGTCCTGTTACAGATGAAGATATGCAATTTGTACCTACCGACACTATGCTTGACCATGAGTCAAAAAAAAGCGGCGGCAAGGTTTATGACGCATGGTTTGATGATGATAAGATTATTATTTACAGTGCTACGATTGATGAGTTTGATTATGGTTTTTGGGCTTATAACGGCGAAGAAATTTCATCTTTTTGTGTAAGATTTGTTGATTTTATTTCGGATTCTTTCGGGGATGAACTTGTCTATGTGAATGACGAATTTTTATACAGTGTAAATCTTCCCGAGGATTTTAATGTTGAATATTTGGATGACGGGGTTGTGTTAAAAAAGTGGGTTGAAGTTGAGTTTGATCCGAAAATGCATGATAAGAAAGATTTCCAAGCCGGATACAAGGTTGAGATTGTTGTTTTGCCGATTCAGGATTTTGATAAGGCTCTTGATTTAGCGGGATATATCGGAAAAAAATATCCCGGGTTTACTATGGAAACGGCTGTAGTTAACGGGCGGACAGGATTTTTTGTGGATGAAAGCAATGGTAGCGAAGCAATCAGGCATTTTTTTATTATGAATGAAAAAATCGGGATTATTTATGAAGCTTATATGAAAGTTCCAACCAGAAATTACAGCGATTATAAATTGTTTTTTGATAAATTCGCGGAAGGTGTCGACAGTTTATAGCGCCGATGTTTTCGACAGGATTTTGTCGAGTTCGCGCTTATCCAGCAATTTTCTTTTTAAAACTTCATCTTTTATAGTTGTGTTTTTTGTAAGTGCCGATTTTACAATTTCCGCGGTAAGCTGATAGCCAAGCCTTGGTGCAAGCGCTGTTGCCGTGCAAAGACTATGAGAAAACAGTGATTTAATTTTTTCGGCGTTTATTTTAATTCCTTTTACACACAATTCGCGCAGTGTTTTTAATCCGTTTGTAAGTATTTGCATTGATTGAAGTAGATTGTACATGATTATCGGGCAGTATACGTTTATTTCGAGCTGGCTTTTTTGTGCCGCTATTTCGATGGTTCTGTCGTTTCCGATTACTTGCATGCATATCATTTCCATACACTCCGGAATTGAGGGGTTAACTTTTCCTGGCATGATTGATGATCCCGGTTGTACAGGAGGAAGTGTGATTTCTCCAATTCCCGCTTTTGGACCCATGTTCATGAGTTTTAGGTCGCCGCAGAAATTCAGCAGGTTTACGGATAACGATCTCAATGTCGCGGAAAAATTTAAAAAGCTGTTCATGTTGTTTGTGGTTTCCGTCATATTTGCAGTCGGTCTGAAATTTATTTTCGTCATTTTTGATAAAGTTTTCATCATCATCATTTTGTATTTCGGATGCGTGTTTATTCCTGTGCCTATTGCCGTTCCTCCAATTCCTAAAATTTTCAAGTCGTTGCTTTGCCGTTCAATGAATTTCCTCGATTTTTTAATAGCTTCTTTATACGAATCGAATTCTTGTCCGAGCGTTATTGGAACCGCGTCTTGCAAATGAGTGCGCCCGACTTTCACTAAATTTTTGTATTTTTTTGCTATTTTTGAGATTTCGTTTTCGAGCAATTTTATTTCAGAAAGAAGGTTTGGCAGTGCAAAAAGCATAGCAAGTCTTGCGGCGGTTGGTATTACATCGTTTGTAGACTGAGCCATATTTACATGATTGTTCGGATGCACATATTTATATTGTCCTTTTTTGCCCGAAAGGATTTCGTTTGCGCGGTTTGCAATTACTTCATTTGCGTTCATGTTGTAAGAAGTTCCCGCTCCCGCCTGAAAAACATCGATTAAAAATTCATTGTCGAATTTTCCCGCAATAAATTCTTTGCATGCCTGAATGATTGATCTTGTTTGTTCTTTTGTAAGAAGTTTCAGCGATCCGTTTACTTCTGCCGCCGCCTGTTTGATTATTCCCAATGATTTTATGAATATTTTTTCAGCTGTCAATCCGCTTATTTGAAAGTTTTTTAGCGCGCGCGCAGTTACCGCTCCGTAGTATGCGTCTTCTTTTATTTTAATTTCTCCAAGCGAATCTTTTTCTGTCCGTACAGATGATGTTTTATTCATTGCGCTAATGATATATTATTTGAGATGGTTCTGCAAAAGGTCTTAGAGAACTTTTTAAAGTATATCTGCCATTATATGTCTATTAAAAGATATTTGCTTGCCGGTTTGATTGTTGGGATGCTTTCTCTTGTTTATAATTATTTGGCGTTTACTGTCCTTGGTATTTATCCCGATCTTGATTTTGAAATTTCCATTTTTGGGGTGGGAAGTTTGGACTTTTATTTGTTTATTTTTGTTAAGAATTTTTTTGTCGGACTTATTTTAATGATGTTGTTTTCTGCCGGTTACAGAAATATTTCCGCGGATATGGATGAAGGGAGCAGTGTCGCCAAGGGAATTTTCTTCTTTATTCTGTATGGAGTTTTCGCTCTTGTCGCTTTTTCATTCGGGGATATGATTTTGATGAGGACTCAGGAGGGGATGCTTCTTCTTTTAACGGTGGACAGCGTTGTTGAAACTATGATTGCGACAGTGCCGATTAGGCTCTGTTATGTAAGAAAACTTTAACAAAGTTTTCTTTGCTTTCAAAATATAGGTTATTCACAAAAATTATATTCGCTTAGCTTCGCTTTTTTAATGTGCAGGAAACCACGAGACCTCCACATTAAAAAAGCTATGCGCGCTCATATAGATTTTTGCTCATACTTTATTAGATTATATAACGAATTTCATATTGCTATTTATTTAAAAATCGCTAGAATGCTCTTTGTTTAAAGGAAAAATATGTCTAGAAGATGTGAAATCACAGGCAAAAAACCTTCCGTGGGAAATGCACGCAGTCATGCAATGAATGCGACAAAACGTATGTATAACCCAAATTTGATTGTAAAGAAAGTTCTTGATCCGAAAACC
>MFXA01000021.1:0-1545 GCA_001787455.1 Candidatus Peregrinibacteria bacterium RIFCSPLOWO2_01_FULL_39_12
GCATTTGTTCATCATTACCTCCGGCAGTTGCGTACATTATTGCCGCAACTATCATGACCAAAACAGCTATCGGTCCCAGGAAACTAACTACAAAATTTGTTATTCCGACAAGTTGTTCGACTCCGGCTTTTGCGTCCGCATAAGGATGTACGCCGGTAATTCCCGAATAAACCGTTTTATCAACCTTGTAAAAGACTTTATTTATAAAGATGTCTCCCACATAAATCAGTAAAAGCCCCCCCACGCTAAACGCGAGACTTTTTTTAGCTTTCCCCGATTCTTCATCGTTTCCGCCGGCGGTAACCAGTTTTATGCCTGATGTAACGATCATAAGTGTCGCATAAGCTCCAATTATGTATTTTATGAAGGTTATCGCTATTTCGGCCTGTTTATCAAAAAGATGCACCCTCTTTATTATTTCCTGAGGACTTCCAAGCAGTGTTCCCTGTTTCATATCGAAAATTTTTCCAAAATCCTGAGACATACTTATAAGCAAAAATGCGACCAGCGCGTAAATCAATCCTCTTTTTGCCTTTGTAACTTCCTCGTCATTCCCTCCGTTTTGCACAAGAGTATAGCCCATAATTGTAATATATAAGATTCCGATAACTGCAATTATGACTTTCAAATATTGCAATCCTTTCAAAACCACATCCTCCATGATTTGCTGACCTGCTTTGCCTTCCGGCGGAGTTGGGATATTTCCCTTACTGTATATTGTAATTTGTTCAGGAGTTATAGGTAGAGACTCCTTGGCCAAAGCGCTGATATGGCTAAAAATCAGAATGATACTCGAGAGGATCACAAATTGAATTAAAAATGCACAGAATGATCTTAATTTTTTGTTTTTCATTTTGATTTTGTAGGTGTTCGCTTCGCTCGTTACATTCACTTCATGTCTTTATATTTTACCAGATTTGAAGATTTTTCTCAAGGCTTGTTTCTCAAGTTCTGCATCATTTTTACCTTTTTTTGAATCAGTTCGTCGGTTCCAATATCTTTGCGATGAAAAACCGGTCCTTTTACAGATTGGGCGGCATTTTCCGCCAAGCTTTCCGCTTCTTTCAAGTTATCCGCAATTCCAACAAAAGCGATAGCACGGGATCCTGATAAATATAAACCGTCACTTTGCTGATCTACAGAGGCAAAATACATTTTTAGTTCGCCAGCCTTGCCAATTTCGCCGCCACCTCTTATATTCCCAATCTCAATTTTTTCACCTTTTACAGGTTTGTCGGGGTATCCTTCAGGAACAACATATTTGCAAACCGTAGCCTTATTTTCAAACTCAACTTTTCCCAATCCCTTCAAATCACTGGAAATGACAGCTTCACAAATCTCAACAAAATCCGTTTTAAGCAAAGGCAACACATTCATGGCTTCGGGATCGCCAAACCGCGCATTATATTCAATCAGGCGGATACCATCTTTCACTGCCATAAATCCGCCATACATAATCCCTTTAAAATAACAGCCCGTTTCTTCAAATAAAGCTTGGGCAACTTTAGATGTAATCATTGAAGCCCGCTCAACATCTTCAGCGCG
>MFXA01000021.1:1683-3374 GCA_001787455.1 Candidatus Peregrinibacteria bacterium RIFCSPLOWO2_01_FULL_39_12
CAAACTAAATTCCTGTCCGACAAGTTTTTCTTCAACGACAACGCGCCCGCCTTCATTCAAACATTCTTTTGCGTAAGCGATTCCTTCCCCTTTATTTTTCAGATGATCCCCCGAAACCATAACTCCTTTTCCGCCTCTCAAACCATCCGCTTTTACAACAAAATCTTCACCCAGTTGATCAAAAAAATTGCTCAATCCGTTTTCATCATAAAAAACTTTAAATTTTGGATTCCCTGGAATTTTATATTTTTCAAGAAGATCTCTTGTGAAAGATTTTGAGGATTCCAAGCGCCCGACAGTTTGAAGAGGAGATGCGCTTTTGATTTCAAATTCAGCCAGCATATCCGCAACGCCTTCAGCGATCGGAGCTTCCGGACCGATAAAAGCAAAATCGGGCTTAATCTTCAGCGCAAAATCTTTAATTGCGTTTTTATCGCACACATCGGCCAATAAATAATCCTCGCAAATCGCACTTAACCCGGGATTTTTTGTTTTTCCGACAATAAACAGCTCAACTTCATGCCGGCTTCTTTTTAAAGTTTCTCCAATAACATGCTCGCGTGCGCCGTTTCCTATCAAAAGAATCTTTTTCATAACTTTATAGAAGATTTAATTGCCTTTTTGTGTCATCAGCATCATCGCGTTCTACACAGGATCTTTCGCTTCCCCTTGATTCCGCCTGTTTGCGCAAAACTTCTTCGGTAATATCTCCTGTAATATATCTGCCGTCAAAACACGACATATCCAAATCTTTTACTTTTGGATTTCCTTCGATACACGCTTCAAAAACATCTTTTAAGTCTCCATAGAATAATGCGTCCGCGCCGATAATTTTGCATATTTGGTCAACAGTGTTCGAAGTGGCAACCAATTCGTCTTTCGTGGCAATGTCTATGCCATATAAATTCGGACTTATAATAGGCGGAGAATATGATGCGAAATAAACTTTTTTTGCGCCCGCATTTCTTACCATCTCCACAATTTGTCTGGAAGTATTTCCGCGAACGATGCTGTCATCCACAAGCAAAATTCTTTTTCCTTTGATTTCAAGAGGGATGGGATTCAGTTTATATTTAATGGATTTTTTTCTGATTCTTTGTCCGGGCATTATAAATGTTCTGCCAATATATCTGTTTTTTATTAAACCTTCGCGGTACGGGATTTTAAGCTCGTCGGAAACGGCAAAAGCGGCTGTGCGGGAAGAATCGGGTATTGGCATGATTACGTCAATTTCCAGTCCGGATTTTTTGATTTTTTTCGCTAATTTTTTGCCCATTCTTGCGCGTGATTTGACAACGGAAATACCGTTTAAAATCGAGTCGGGTCTTGCAAAATACACATATTCAAACAAACAAGGCGCAAATTTCTTGGGAAGAATTTTTTTGCGGTAAACTTTTCTGGTTGTTTCATCTATAAAAATGGCTTCGCCGTTGCCCACATCACTAATATATTCAAATCCCAAAATATCCAAAGTCACCGACTCGGAAGCAAAAATATATTCCGTATTCAGCCCGCTCAACCGTTTTCCGAAAATAAGCGGACGTATGCCATGCGGATCCCTGAAAGCAATCATCCCCTGTTTTGCCACGTATGAAATTACACTGTAAGCGCCCCGGGCTCTTTTATATACACTTTCAACAGCCTTCCAGACATGCTCCGGTTTAAGCTTGTCCGGGTTTTGTTTTGTCAAA
>MFXA01000021.1:3514-9661 GCA_001787455.1 Candidatus Peregrinibacteria bacterium RIFCSPLOWO2_01_FULL_39_12
CGGACCTATAAACGGCTGGGTCTCATCAACGGAACCTGTTCCGAACGTGGAATATCTGTTAAATCCAATCCCCGCATAGCCGGTTAAATTGTGCATATGTCTTGTATGAAAAACATCACGCACAAGTCCGATATCTTTTCTTGCGTGAAATTTGCCGTCAAAAGTTGCAATCCCCGCGGCATCCTGCCCGCGATGTTGCAATGTTACAAGACCGTCGTATATGTCCTGAGCCACGTAATCGTAACCGTAAATTCCGACAATTCCGCACATAGTTTTTTCAGGGTTAGGTGTATGGATGTCCGCCTTTGGCGGACGTTTTTTACTATAACCCCGCCTGCGGCGGGGTGTTAAGACGTTTTGCCGCTTTAACTGTATTTTCCATTAAACAAGCCACGGTCATGGGACCGACTCCGCCCGGCACAGGCGTAATATATTTAACTTTTTTGGAAACATTCGGAAAATCCGTATCCCCCACAATTTTTTTGCCTTTAAGGCGATTTATCCCAATATCAATTACCGTGGCACCATCTTTTACCATATCTGCGGTAATCAAATTCGGTTTACCTACGGCAACGCACAAAATGTCAGCTCTTTTTGTGTGCGAACTTAAATCTTTCGTAAAAACATGGCAAGTTGTAACGGTTGCATTACGGTTTAAAAACATAATGGAAAGCGGCTTTCCCACAATATTGCTGTGTCCGACAATGACAACTTCCTGCCCTTCAATCGGAACTTTATAATATTGAAGAAGCCGAATAACCCCCATCGGAGTGCATGGAACAAGATGCTCAAACTCGTGGCTTATAAACATTTTTCCCAGATTATACGCCGTAAAACCGTCCACATCTTTCTGCGGATTTATAGCTTTAATTACAAGCGGCGCTTTTATGTGCGGCGGCAAGGGAAATTGTACAAGTATGCCATGAATCAATGGATTGCCATTCAGTTCATTTATTTTCTCGATTAATTTTTCCGTTGTTATATTTTCCGGGTAGTCAAACTGCTCCCACTCGATACCTGTTAACACGCAGGCTTTTTGCTTTTGAGAGATATAGGAAAGAGAAGCAGGATCGTTCCCCACTAAAATAACCGCAAGTTTCGGATGGACATGTGAAGATGCAAGCTTGTTTACTTCTTTTTGAATGGAAAGAAGAATTTCCTTGGAGACGCTGAGACCATCCATTATTGCCATCTTTGTGATTGGTGTGACCTGCGGCCACGTTATTGCTTAGCCTTCGCTTCGCTTCGGCATGAAGGATGAAAAAATAAAATGCCCTTTTATTCTAAAGGCGATTTCATAATATCTGTTGTTCGACAAAACGTCAATCACCCCGCCACAGGCGGGGCTAGTAAAAACGTTCGCGAAGCGAACACCTATTTCCTAAAATTTCCAATGAACCTCTTGCACAAATCAAAAAGCAAGTTCGACGTATCTTCGGCTTTTTTTTGGACAATAATTTTTTTCCAGCCAAATTTATCCGCGAGCATTTCAAAAATATTCGCGCATTTTTTTGCAAGTTCGTCATTTTGTTCATGCACATGAACTTTTTCTTTTGCTTTTGTGTGCCGCTCGCCAATAAGCAGAATTGCCAAATCTTCTTTAAGAAGATGTTTATTCGCATCTTCAAGCCATTTTTGATCGAGCCCTTTTGCAACGCCCCAAGCGATTCCCGTTCCTATATAATCCTCAGCAATAACAATATTTCCATCATTAAGAAGTTTTTTTAAAGATGATTCAAATTGATATCTGTTTAGTATAAACCACAATTGCAGTTCGTCTTCGGAAATTTTTTGCACACCGCTGTTCCTTAGGATTTTATTCAAAAATGGTCCGCTCGGCTCAAGATCGTATACTGGATATTTTAAATAAACAGCTTTGTGTCCGGCATTTTCCAATTTTTCAACAAGAAGTTTTGCATTGGTTGATTTGCCGATGTTATTTATTCCGTAAATTGTAATGAAAATGCCTTTTTGCATATTTATAGTTTGTTTGGATGTCCGCCTTTGGCCGACATTTTATTTGATAGTCCCGCCGGAGGTGGGATTGTATCCCCCCGTACTGCCAAACCCGCCACGGCTGTTTTTGTTGATGTCATCAACTTCTTCCCACTCGAATTTATCTATTTTGACAAAAACGCCTTGGGCGATTTTTTCTCCGCGCATAACTTTTGCGGGAACATCTTTAAAATTATATACAAGCACTTTAATTTCATCATCCGGACCACAATAATCATGGTCGATAATTCCAAAACCATGCGGAGGAGTCAGCCCTTTTTTCATCGGAGTACTGCTTCGGGAAGCGACTACAAGCATGTAGCCTTTTGGCACTTCCACTATTAAATTGGAAGGGATAAGCGAAATTTCCTTTGGAGGGATTTCAATATTTTCTCTTGCGATTATATCAAACCCAACCGATCCGTCAGTTTCATAAACTGGCAAAGGGAGAGTTTTATCCAATCTTTTAATCTTTACTTCCATTCAGCTTTATTTAATTGCGAGTCTAAGATAAATTATAATCAGCTCGCTAACAACACAAAATGAAATTTTTCAAGAAAGTGAATTTATTTGTTTTCAACTGGATGACGGCGGATGAAAAGAAAATCGATTTTGCCGTTGGAGGACAGGCGGTTATTGAAGGAGTGATGATGCGTTCAATGAACAGTATTGTTATCTCCGTGCGCAAACAAAACGGAAAAATCAAAGTTAATAAAAAGCGTTATAAAACTCTCATCCAAAAATACCGATGGTTGAATATCCCGATTTTAAGAGGGGTGATAAATCTTTTTGAAATGATGGTAATCGGTTCAAGAGCTATAAATTTTTCTGCCAGTGAAGCTGTCGAGGATGATGCGAATGTAGTTGACGAAAAAGAAAGTAGCCCCAAAAAACAAACAAAAGCATCAAAAATATTCGAGCTGTTTTTCTTTATATTTTCATTCATTATAGCTATCGGCATCAGTATCGCGCTTTTTAAATTTATCCCGCTTTGGGTAACTACATTTCTTGAAGGGAAAAGCACATATATAAAAGAAAACTACATAGTCTTCAATTTAATAGACGGCATCATCAAAATGACAATTTTTTTGTTATATATTTTAATCCTTACATTTATTCCAAGTTTTAGAAGAATTTTCGAATATCATGGAGCAGAACATAAATCAATTTTTACTTACGAATCACATAAAGAATTGACTGTAGAAAACGCAAAAACTTTTACCCGCTTCCATCCGAGATGCGGCACAAGTTTTATACTTATTGTATTTATAATAAGCATACTTGTTTACACTTTTATCCCAAAACAACCGGATTTTATTGAAAATTTTGCCGTAAGGATTGCTATTCTTCCGCTTATCGCAGGAATATCCTACGAGTATTTAAAAATCAGCGCAAAATATTCACGCAATATGTTTGTGAAATGCTTGATAGCTCCCGGACTTTGGTTTCAAAGGCTTACAACAAAAGAACCTGACGAACATCAGCTTGCTGTTGGACTTTGTTCGCTTAAGGAAGCTCTTGTTTTAGAAGAAGCTTTGACCGCAGAAAAAACTTTATAATCTCGCCCGCTTTACTTAACCAGTGCGACAGCAGCATTAACTTCAAGCGGAATTCCCGGCCCCATAGTTGTACAAACAGACATACTGTTTATGTAATTACCTTTTGATCCGCTTGGCTTTGCATCCATTACAGCCTTAATAAGAGCTTTAAGATTATCCTTCAGTTTTGCTTCATCAAAAGATGCCTTGCCAAAAATATTGTGTAAATTACTGTCCTTATCGATACGTATTTCAACTTTTCCTTTTTTAAGTTCACCGATTACTTTCACAAAATCCGGAGATACCGTGCCAGCTTTTGGATTAGGCATAAGCCTTTTTTGCCCAAGGATTTTTGCAATTTTGCTTAACGCTTTCATTTGATCCGGAGTTGCAATTGCAACATCAAAATCCAACCATCCCTTTTCAATTTTTGCGATTAAATCATCTGTTCCGGCTTCTACGGCTCCCGCCGATTTTGCAGTCTTAATATTCCCTTCGTCCACAAATGCAACAACGCGAGTGTCCTTGCCCGTTCCATGTGGGAGGGCGGCACTTGTACGAACATTTTGGTCGGCTTGCTTTGGATCGACTCCAAGATTGAAATGTATTTCACAACTTGCGTCGAATTTTGTTACAGCTGTCTTTTTTAAAAGAGCTACAGCTTCATCTACTGTGTGTAATTTTTTCTCGACCAGCTTTTTAGCTGCAAGATACTTTTTGCCATGTTTTGCCATATTTGGATTGGTTAAGTGGTGATAACGCCACGCCTTTTCAAGCAAAGCTCCCACGAAATATAAGAATTAATCAACAACTTTTACTCCCATGCTTCTTGCGGTTCCTCCGATGATTTTAATAGCCGCATCTACATCATTCGCATTTAAATCCGCCATTTTTATTTCTGCAATTTCTTTCAATTGAGCTTTTGTGATTGTTCCAACAATATCTTTATGCGGAACTGCTGAACCTTTTTCGAGTTTGACAGCTTTTTTTATCAACACCGCCGCAGGAGGACTTTTTAGAATGAATGTAAAACTTCTGTCGTCGAATACGGTAATTTCTGCAGGAATAATAGTATCACCCAATTCTTTTGTTCTATTGTTAAATTGCGTGCAGAACTCCTGAATATTCACTCCTTGAGGACCTAACGCAGTGCCAACAGGAGGAGCGGGATTCGCTTTACCTGCCGGTATCTGTAATTTTATTACTGTAACAACTTCTTTGGCCATTTTTTTGATTGTTAGTATAAGGTGTCCGCCTTACGACCGCATCATGGTCGAGCAGGTTCGAACTTTTTTGAGCAGCCCGTCAAAGCCGGGTGCCGTAACAGCGCTATTTTATTTATTTTTAAGCAAAAGTCAACCTATATCCCACTCGACCAGTTTTATAAGATTTTTAATTTGCGAGTGATATTCTTTCGGATAAGAGAATGCGTATACAAATCCGCCAATTCTTATGACTAAAAATGCCGTACCACTCCTCATCTGATCATTCATATAAAATGAAGATGATCCGTATTCATTGGTTTCATTTACCTGAACGTTCAAACCTTCGGAGGCTCTTATTTTAATCAGTTCGTAAACCTCGCTTATTTCCGTATTTATACCTGTTTTAAAGATATAAACCTTTGCAAGCGCTGATTCTTCCGTTCTTATAGCTGTTTTTGTAACTTCGGTATCAAACAGGTCGTCTATTTGTATCGTTTTGAAAAGTTTTCCGTCAGATAATTCTTTTTTTAAGTATGCACTGCTAAAACCGGCGCTTTTGATTTGTTCATCTCTCAAATAAATACTTGCAGATGTGGGAGATATTGTGGAAGCATCGAAGCTGAAATCTTCGAAATCGGAAGAAGCGCTTTCCAATCCTGTTGGGACTTCGGCATCGATCAAATCTCCGGATTCAGTTAACCCTTCAAGCAATGGCAGATAGTCATAAGGCAAATCGGCTGTGCCTGAGCCGGCGGATTCGATTAAATCAAGCGGTGAATTTCCGTTATCTTCTGAGATACCACCCGAAATATCATTCGAAACAACATCGGCACCCAATCTATTTTTCGTACCCCCCAAAACAGATGTTTCCATACTTTTTGACAAATCCAAGGTTTCAGGAAGATTTACTTCCATATTCCCACCGGAGGAATTTTTATCTTCGCCGCCTCCCAAGGCCGGCAAATAATCGTTAACAAACATTTCCGATACGACAACCACGACAATAACAGTCAAAATGAGAGTGAAAACGGTAAATTTTTTCATAATTTAAGAATGAGTCTTTTTTAGATAGTAAAATGAATTCTTTGAAATTGCAAGCTGGTTAAAATTTTTTTGAAATTTTTCTTGCTTTTATCGCAATGGATGATATATTTATGTCACTTAGAAGCCCGACGCTTTTTAGGAGTACTTAAAAAAAAATACTATGAAAATACTTACAAATTATATAAGAAGCAGTTTTGAAGAGCTGAGCAAAGTGGTTTGGCCTACAAAAAATCAAGCGGTAAAACTTACAATAATCGTTCTTGTTTTTTGTTTGATTGTGGCTGTAGTGCTTGGTGTTGTGGATTACGCGTTTGGTTACGGTTACAATTATTTACTTAAGCTTACATCTTAAAACATGACTCGTC
>MFXA01000021.1:9724-10111 GCA_001787455.1 Candidatus Peregrinibacteria bacterium RIFCSPLOWO2_01_FULL_39_12
TGAAAGAAGCGCTTTTACAGCGTATTGAATCTCTCGGCATGCAGGATTTGATTTTCGATGTTGTCGTACCGAAAGAAACTCAAATTATTATTAAAAAAGGCCAGCCGGTAACCGAGGAAAAACGCATTTTCCCGGGGTATGCTTTAGTGGATATGATAGTAACAGATGACAGTTGGTATGTGGTTAGAAATACTCCGAATGTAACGGGATTCGTCGGGTCAGGAACAATTCCGATTCCGGTATCTCCGGAAGAGTGGAAAGTCATAAAAAGACACATGGGACAAGCGGAACCTAAATTCAAGATTGATTTTACTGTCAGCGACCACGTTATTATTCTCGATGGACCGTTTGCAAATTATGATGGAATTATAAATACAATAGATGAAG
>MFXA01000022.1 GCA_001787455.1 Candidatus Peregrinibacteria bacterium RIFCSPLOWO2_01_FULL_39_12
AACAGATGACTGGGAAACCGTAACATCATCCAAAATCCCCATAATACCGATAATCATCCCCGCCAAAACAAGCCCTTTAAAATCAATTTTTGCCACAGCAGCCATACTTAAAAAAGAAGATTCCTCGGAAGCGAGCCCGGTTATCTTACCAAAATCAATAGATAAAGAAGCTAAAATTCCAACAAGTACAAGAGAAAGAATTGTCCCAAAAACTGCAATAATCGTTTTTTTATTAAATCCATGCGAAGAAAAAAATGTGGTCGGGATAATAAAAAGAGCGCCGACAATGGCAACCCAAACAGGATTAAACCCATTAAGAATCATCGGTAAAATTATCTTAAACAAAACAACAAATGAAAACACCATCCCTATAATGGAACCAAATCCCTGTAATCCCGAAACGAGTAAAACCACCCCGATAAACAGCAAAAACAAAACAAACAAAGCGTTTGAGCGGTTGTACTCGGAAATATAATACACATCCTGGACCAAATCGTGCGTTAAAATTATTTTATCGTTCTTCTTAAATCCTCTGCGGTTCAGCTTATGCCCGCTATCTTCATTCACAGTTACCTGCCGACCTTTGGCGGATCCTTCCGTTACCTCGCTGATTATTTCCTGCACATCATTCTCAAGTTCATTGATTTTTACAACTTTCGCATTAAGAGATTCCTGATCTATTTGATTCTCGGGACTCACAAAATTTTGCGGCACAAAAACAAATATCAAAACAGACAAAACAAGAACAACAGTCATGGCAATCAAAGTGTTTTTTTTCTTTGTCATAAGGAAGTTATAAAATATTAAAATCCGACCAGCAGACTATACATCCCTGCGCAGGATGAAACAAATTAAGCTTTCTTCGTATCATTTACAAACATCAACATCAGAAAAGCAATAATCGTAAGACCAAGCGAAACATAAAGCGGAGTTAAAATCCCCACCCTGTCCCAAAGCAAACCCGCAAAAAATGAAGATGGGAGTGCAGCAAGACCAACAACCATTTGGAAACCTCCAAGACCGCTGGCTCTAAATTCTGCAGGTACTAATTCGGAAACAAAGGTTCTTTGAGATACATCTTTTGCCGATAAATAGATTCCGTACAAAATAAAAATCAATATTAAGCCGAAGTAGCTTCTTATAAAAATAAGTGACAAACAAGTAAGTGCCCAAGCAAGAAACGAAATACCTACAACCTTTTTTCTGCCGATTTTATCGACCAATTTCCCAAACGGAATGGAAAAAATTGAAGCAATAACAGTAAAAACCAAATAAAGCACCGGCACAAACGTTACGGAAAATCCAAAATTTTTAGCATAAATCAAAAGAAAAGAATAACTGAACGATCCAAGAGCAAAAACAGTGCTTAAAAGCAAAAACAACCTAAAATTTTTATCCAGATTGGAAAAACGAATACCTTTGAAAAGTTTTGCTTTTTCAAGCGGTCGCTCTTTAATGGAAAAAAATATCAAAAGAACCGCGAAAATTGACGGAATCGTCGCAATCATAAACACGGTTTTATAACCCAGATACTGAATAAGCAAAATTGAAAAAATGATTCCAAAAACAGCGCCAAGATTATCCATCATACGCAAAAATCCGAAATTTCTTCCCCTGTTTTCATCTGTCGAAACATCGGCGATAATCGCATCTCGCGGACTTCCTCTCATCTTGCCCGAACGATCCATTATGCGAAATGGAATCAGCCATTGCCAAGTGGTTGAAATCGCATAACCTATTCGCGAAAGTACGGAAAAAAGATAACCTGTCCAAATAAAAAACTTTCTTTTTTTTAAGCGGTCGGAAACATAGCCGGAAACCGCTTGTGAAACAGAAACTATCGCATCTCCAATCCCATCTATCAAACCAAGAATTTCCATACTGACACCCGAAAAACTTGTCACAAAAAGCGGCCAAATCGCAAAAATCATATCGGAACCCATATCGTTCAAAAATGAAGCCCAAGAAAATATGCGAACAACACGGCGGGATTCTTTTGCTTTATCCATTTACTCTGTAGTTACACCGTCAAATTCAGCTTCATTTTCCGAGGCTTCTTTTTTAGTTGCACGCACAATAGCGTCTTTATGATGAGCCGGAGAATAAATCGTATAAAGTTTTAAATCCTCGGAACCGGATGTATTGATAACATTATGAGAAGCGCCTGCGGGAACAACTACAGCAAAACCATCCGTAACAGCATATTCGTTACCATCAATAATGCATTTTCCATGCCCCTTTTCAAAACGAAAAAACTGATCATTCTCATTATGAACCTCCATCCCAATTTCCTCTCCCGGCTTAAGGCTCATCAAAACCAATTGGCTATGTTTTGAAGTATACAAAATCTTGCGAAAATTTCCATTTTCCAAAGTACCTTTTTCGATGTTGGAAACGTGTCCTTTCATAGACTTGAGTGATTAACTAATACTTCCCGAAGTATATAGTAACTTTTATATTTAAGGAAATTCGACTGGCTACTCGGGTCTAATCCCCTTTTTAGCATTACCTATTTTTCTCACATCTTTCTTCCCTCTCAAATAATTCTTCCCGCTCACAACCTTTCTCCCTGTCTTCTCCTCAAGCTCCATTCGTGCTTTTTTAGCAATCCCACCACCTTCCTTGCCTGCAACTTTGTTTTCTTTAATTCCGGTTGCTTCAACACTTTCTGCAATCTGTCTTGTTGAAAGCTCTGCAAGAGCCGTAAAAATCAACTCAGCTTCGGTCATGTGATCACGTAGATTTTGAGTTTCCAAGCCCTTCAGCTTTTTATGATTTTTTACACTTACCTCTGCCCACTCCTGATGAATAATATTAGTTAAAATGGCAAACTCTTTTCCATTCTTTATTTCGTGTTGATTCCAATAATCTGTGAGTTTGTTGCGAGTTTCCTGTCCCATCATTCGTCGCTGAATCCACTCGCCACTTCTGCCATGCTTTTTCCAATTTTCCCTTGCTCTGTTTAGAGATTTTTCAGGATCAGCCAACTCCTGCATCCTTTCATATCCGACTTTTGCAAGCCAAAGCTTCACAGGCTCAGCCTTTGGACTTGGAACGGATTGGATCAGCCGTAAAAGTGTTTCAACATCTGCTACGTCAGTAAGGTACTTTTTGCCATCAGTAGCCTCTAATTTCAGTTGGTTACATTTTGTAACCGACTGACTTCCTTCTTTAATTAAACGATTTTTCAAGACTTTCCAATAGTTTCTCGTAGCCTGGTAATCCTTTTGCTGAATCAAAACTTGAACAATATCCACCACCGAAAAGTACCATTTCTCATTTTCTTCATCATATAGACGACGAATATTATAGTCTTCAAAAATTGTTAGATCTATATTTTTCATATTACTTAAAATCAAGAAGTAAATTCACATCATTATCGTAGGTGAGTGGATGCTCACCGTCAATAGGAATAATATCTAAATTCGACTGGCTACTCGGGTCTAGTACCATTTTGACCGTTTCTGGACAGATTATACCTTTCGACCTGAAATAGAACAAATGGAATTGTATTGCGTCATGGTTTTGCGCGATTATTGCGCGATTATTGCGCGATTTATTTTTTCAGAGTATAATCAAGATGCAAACATGTTTAACTTTAAAACAATGTTTACTCCGAAATACAATCTAACGGACAGGATAGTAAAATCTCTCATTTCTATAGCGGAATCTAAGACCGTCATTGAAAAAGCAAAAATCTTGCCGCAACAAGAGTTGCATTTGCGCAGAGAGGCAATAATCCGTATGACCCATCATTCTACCGAAATTGAAGGAAACGGATTAAACATGCAACAAGTTGCCGCATTATACGCAAATCGCAAAGTCGACGCTCCGGATCGCGACATCTACGAAGTAAAAAATTATTTAAACGCCCTGAAATACATCGAGCAGATAGTTTCTAGAAAATTGAAAATTACAGAAAAAATCATTCTCAAAATACACAAGCTGGTGACAGCAAAAACACTTCATGTAAAATCGTGTGGACAATATAGGAAGGGACCAATATATATCGTGCGAAGACGCTTGGGAATGCCACAAGAAGTAATATATACAGGACCGGATGCGAAAAAAGTTCCAAGGATTATGACAGATTTAGTGGATTGGCTACAAAAAAGCATAGATAAAGACATAAATCCAATAATTGTCGCAGGGATTGCTCATCAGGAGATTGCCGCAATACATCCGTTTAACGACGGAAATGGTCGTACTGCGAGAGCTCTCGCAACATTGATTTTATACGAAAGAGGGTACGATTTTAGGCGCTTGTTTGCGCTGGAAGATTATTACAATACAAATCGTCCGGAATATTATAAAGCTATCAATGTTGGTAAAAATTTTGAAGAACGACGAACCGATTTGACTTCATGGATAGAATATTTCATTAACGGATTTAAAACGGAAATTGACAACGTAAAAACAAAAATCACAATGTTATCGACACACAAAGTTGACGAAAAAATCAGAAGCCAAATCTATCTGACAAAAGACCAGTTAAAAATCTTGGATTTCTTGGATCAATTAGGAAAAATTAATATAAAAGATGTTGTAGATATTCTGTCCTGTCCAAAAAGAACAGCTCAGTATCACCTAAAAAAACTCAAAAATATTAAGATGATAAAACAGGTTGGGAAGGGACCAAGGTCAGCTTACATAGAAAGTTAAAAAAACAATCATTTTCTGTTGCGCTAAACAAAATTATATGTGGGAAATTTCGGCCACAAAAACACAATATCCGAGTTGGCTGTCCTTCTATGCAGAAGTTCGGACTCATTTTGAAGAAAAATTCAAAAACTAACAAAAGA
Organism: Candidatus Peregrinibacteria bacterium RIFCSPLOWO2_01_FULL_39_12; assembly: GCA_001787455.1. Classification (GTDB taxonomy): domain Bacteria; phylum Patescibacteriota; class Gracilibacteria; order UBA1369; family LOWO2-01-FULL-3; genus 2-01-FULL-39-12. Next base: position 4,803 of record MFXA01000022.1, read on the forward strand.
AGCTTCCTGGGAAGCTTGCGGCCCCGCCACCCGCCCCCTCGTATGCAAACTCAAAGGAAAGAAGGGCGGGAAGGCAAAAATTCCTCCCCAGCCACAAGCTCAAGGCCAAAAACCACCGCAACCTACGCCGCCAGCGCCTCAACGACCACCATAGGCTCCTCAGCCGCCGACTCCAGCACAACCATAGCACTAACGCGTTCTGCCGCCCAAAACTTTAGCACCATAATGTTCTCCAACAGTTGCGTGCCGCTGGAATATTTCCATGGCGCGTCGACCCATTTCCTGGGGACCAAAACTGGTATCCCCGCCAGCTCCACCAAAAGGCGCCTGCACATCTCCGCCTAAGGTAGAATTATTCCAATGACGCATACCTGTCTTCACAGCTCTAAGGAATTCTTTACCGGCTCTAAGACTTTCAGTAAATACCCCCGCCACATGCCTATGAGTACTATCGTTAACAGCTGTAATACCTTCTTGTAAACCATGAACAATACCAAAACCGGCCACCGGACCAAAGATTTCCCGTCTAAGAGCAAGATGTTCAGGATTTCTATGATCACCTTTCAAGACAGTGGGTGTCATAAAGTTACCCATCGCATGAATACCGTCGGCAAGTCGTTGCCCACCATAAAGCAACTCCATTCCATTAGCTTGAGAGGTAGAAATTGCAGCCATAACGCTATCAAGTGCCTGTGAAGAAACAAGTGGTCCTACATCACTGGCCGGATCATTACCAGGACCAACATTCAATCTTGCAAGCTGCGCCAAAAACGATTCTAAAAATTGATCAGCAACAGCTTCATCTACAAGAATGCGTTTAGTTGCCGTACAACGCTGTCCTTCCCCTATCGCCATACCAGTAACCGCAGCAGAAACTGCCATATCCAAATTTGCATCCGCAAGGACCAGAATAGCATTATGTCCACCCATCTCAGCCAAGAAATGGACAGGATCAAGCGGCATGGGTTCACGTGTCATTGCCTGCCGTAGAATAGACTTACCAGCTTCCGTAGAACCAGTGAAAGAAATAGCCTGTATTAATTGATTTCGTATAAGTGCCGAAACTATATCCGGCCCACCATGTACCACATTGATCACTCCCTGACCAATATTTGCACCCTTCAAAGCTGGCACCATATTTATAGCCTCCTGAAAAAGTTCAACAATTAAAGCCGAGGTCATGGGAGCAAAAGGAGATGGTTTTATAACTGTAGTACAACCGGCCGCAAGAGCCGCCGCCAGTTTCCAGACAGTAACGGCAAGAGGAAAATTAAAGGGTGTAACGAGACCGGCAACTCCCACCGGCTCGCTAGTAGTATACATATGAACATTTGGCTGATCTCCGCTAATCACATCACCTCTGGTATGAGTCGGCAAGCCTCCCATATATTGCAAAATATTGACGGTTTTACTTACCTCTCCATCCGCACCACCGGCAGTTTTACCAATCTCAGCCACCATTGCTTTTACAAATTTCTCCCGCCATGCCGGGGTGTTTAATAAATTCGCGGCATTCAAAAGAACTTTTCCACGCAGCGAAGGCGTGACATCGGCCCATCTTTCAAAAGCTTCATGAGCCGCATTAACAGCTTGATCCATAATAGCCGGCGTACCATCATGAGATCTGGCAACAACATCATCATAATCAGCAGGGTTGTGATGATCGATCACATCCCCCTCAAAAACATCCTGACCGCCAATATAATGTCCAATGGGTTGTAATGATTCTGACATAATTTTTGAGATATTAAAGAAATTAATAAATTTTAAGCCGCAGCCTGCACTGCTTTCAGTGTATCTTCAATACGGTTGCTTCCTTCATCGATTAAAGCTTCTGTTGCATTAAACGGTAATGGCAGTCGCAGTACTGTACCTCCAAGTCCACCCTTTGCAAATTCCACACCGTTTTTTGGGCCATTTTGAAATGCCGCAACCACTCTCGCCGCGGTATCCAATCTAATCCCAATTAAACCACCCTCCCCAATAACCTCTTCAACAACAGCATGTCTGCCGGCAATTGCGGTTAATTGTTCTCTAAATCGCTCGCCCATGGCGGCAACATTTTGCCAAAGTCTGCCTTCATTACTTCTCCTCCAGACTTCTCTGGCAGCCACCATTCCATCGGTTGGCTGGGAAAAAGTATCGAAAGTGGCACCAGGTTGACCACTGGCTTTAACAGCTTCAAGTACATCTTCCTGCACCAAAGCAACGGCAACCGGCCGACCATTTCCAAGACCTTTAGCAAAAGTCGCTATATCAACTTTATGTTTAGGATTCTCCTTATCGGCCCATCTATCCGCACCAATCAAACCGGCACCATTTCTTACAAAAGCTTGAACATTATCAAGAATTACCAGACCGCCTTCCTCATGCACCAATTCAACCACATCTTTCATTACCTGTGCCTCAACAACATGAAATCCACCAACACCCTGCTGTCCGTCTTCACCGTGGAATATAGGTTTTCTGCCAGTAGCTTTAATTGCAGCTTTAATCGCCTGCAAATTGCTGCCATCACGCTTCAATACCAGAGCATTTTGTTTAAGAGAAGTAAGCCCCCTCCATCCAGGGACCTCGCACTTGGCATTCATTTCCAAATCCGCTCCACCATATCCACCCTCCAAAACAATAAGTATGGTTTTATCCTCACCTCCCAATGCCCCCATAGCCAAACGAATTGCTTGATTATTGGCACTGGTTCCGGTAGACGCAAAAAGCGCCCTGAAATCACCATAAGGACGCATCGCTTCAACCATATCCCTGGCAAGCAACAGTGCCGGTTCAGAGTATCTTGTAGTATCAATCATTGTAACACCGGGATATTTTTGCCTGGCAGCCTGAACTGCAGCTTCAATTCCAGGATGTGCCCATGCAAGTGACATACTCAAAATATCCTGATGAAAATCGAGCACCTCCTGTCCCTCTGGTGTCCAAAGTCTGAAACCCTCCATTCTGGCCGGAGCAACTTTAGAAGGATATTGTCCGCCCCAGGACGGAACAATTCCGGAAACAGCATACTTCGCTTGTAATGCTGCCAATTCATCAGTACTGAGATGTTCAGGATTAACAAGCTCGGAAGTATCGACATCGTCTGCAAGCCTTGAACCTTCCCAATCGTCGGGATAAGCCCATGATGATTGTAATTCAGCCATAATTTAAAATTAAAATTTAGGGGCGTATGTTAAGCCTATAGACAAATTTTGTAAAGGAAAAATTGCGATTTGCATATTCTAAAATAAAACCGACCACTTAAGATAGAATGGATAAAGCAAATATCATCTAACCCAAGTGGTCTATGAAACAGATTAATTTCTCAGAAAGAAAAATGATAGAGAAAATGCTAAAACAGGGTACAGATCATG
>MFXA01000023.1 GCA_001787455.1 Candidatus Peregrinibacteria bacterium RIFCSPLOWO2_01_FULL_39_12
TAATAAAGAAATTTTCACCTTATATCTCAAACTGTCCGGCAAAGATGAAAAAGTTTCTATAAGGATTTCTTTCCCGTCTACAGTTCCTGAATTAAATGAATAGGGAAGAGTGGACGGCAAAATGGAATAATCTTTTTTGCTCGATGAAACGGTCGATAGGTTGTCGTAAATTGATTTTCCTGTTGCCGACTGAATATCACCGGAATATTTTTCAAAAGGACTCTCATCACCCTGATATTGGAAAAAATTCGTCCAAAATGTTTGCGCATCAAAATTTGCGGTGTCCGCCAATATTTCCTTTTTAGTGTGGGTGTAAGGTTTTATTATAGTTTCCATCGGAATCCATTGCTTCTTCGGATAAGGAGATAACATATTTTTAACATCAAAATCGTCCTTTGCACCGTCAAAACTTATTGTATTATTGATATTTGCCCCCTGTTCATCGTAATCGTAATACGCTTCGGCAAACATCCACTCTACAGCCAAATATGTTTCTATTGAAAAATCCGCTTCATCCAGTTTTTTGCCCGCGTTGGCATCCTTAAGCGTATAAACAGGTACATCATTCAAAGCAAAAGCGGCGTAAACTGTTTTTGTTTCATCCACGCCGAGAAAAGTTTTAAGCTGCTCAACCGGCATTACAGCAATGCCTTTTTTGTAATGTGCCGGAATTCCGCCGGCGCGCAAAAGCGCAATCATCAAAGAACTTGTATCCGTATCGTTGCAGATTTTTTCATGAAGACATCCAACGCTTCCTTTTTTTGCGCCAAAATAAGGTTCATACGAAATTGTATTCCGAACAAAATTGAAAATCTCAACCGGATTGTTGTTTAATTCACGCGCAATATCGCGAATTTCCGACGTTATAATAGCTTCCGAATCCGCCTGCACATCGGCAAGTTTGGGCAAAATACTTTGGTCATCGGCAAACGCAGTTTCTATTCCGGCAATATTTTTAATAAATTTAAGGATGGACCAGCTGACCTTCTTTTTAGCTGTGTTTGTAAGCGATTTGACTCGTATTTCTTTATCATTAAACCCAAAAGAAGCGGGATTTTCGGGAATCAATAGCCTGTCACTGCCTCTTTTAAGCCTTTTTCCTGTACTTGCTTCATCGCGAAGTTTATTAAGCAAATTGAAATAATCGGTCTGCCTGTTTTTCGCCACTCCCAAATCATCCAGGCGTTTTTTTTCCGCAGTTATAAAATTATCAACTTTTTTAGTGGTTTTTGTACGTGTGGTTTTTGTGGCATTTTTTGAATTACTCAATTCGATCAATTCACGCATCAGCATATTATAAGATGCCTGAGTGGATTTTTCGAAGGTTTCTGGAACGGATAACCCACTTGGAATAAAATCTGAAACAACCGAAGTTAAAGGTGTTCTGGCAAAAGCCGTAAGTACAGGAGAAACGGAAATTTGAGCAATCAAAAAAGCTATTATTATTCTTCGGATAACTGAACCTAAGAAATATTTAGCCCTAGACATAATGGAACATTATATTATTCCACGCCCTGCATCTTAATATATAGTCCATGCAACTATCCCATGTCAAACAACTTCCATGGATTTTTCTCGCAAATCTGAGAATTGGACTGTACAAAAATGCTTATTTATTTCAAAGAAAAAACCCCCCGTACCTTTCGGCGCGGGAGGTCTTTTCCCCTCATTCCTATGAAAAATGTCGTTCGTACTTAAATTAAATTTCTTTTACATCATTGGATAGTAGCAGTATGGACCATATCCTCCGCCTGCACAGGAAGGATCGCCACCCAAAATTCCTGCATGATGTAATCTGAAAAGCACTAATGCGACTTCACCTCTTTGTACCAAAGTTGCTGGAAGAAGCATTTGCTTTCCGGTTTGATATTCGTAAGGCATATCGAACAAATATAAAGTTCCTGCTACGCCTGCGTAATCCTTGTACCAAGCAGTGTCAGGATCAGAAAAATCAACATCTGAGAAATTGCTGTATGAAGCTTTTGGAATTGAATATCCAACAAGTTCTTCTGCAGCTTCCAATACGAATTTCAAGAATTCCACTCTGTTGATATTTTTATCCAATTTAGCTGTACCATCCTGATAACCGTTAAGCATGCCATAGAATTTTGCAGTTCTTACATAAGGCATATACCATGCGGATGAATCAGCATCGCTGAATCCTTCATTTGAACCGCCGTTTGGAAGAATAGTTACCGCATCGCCAAACGCTTCAAGAACAACTTTCAATACTTCAGCTCTATTGATGTAGTTGTATGGACCAAATGTACCGTCTGCATATCCTGTGAAGATACCTTGTTCTTTAGCCCATGCAATAGCTTGGCACATTTCATAATTGTTTGTAGATACAAGTTTTGTGTCGGAATATCCGCCGCAGTCAGATGCTACCGGAGGAACCTCTTCTTCAACCGGAGGAACTTCTTCTTCATCAACAACATCTTCGTCGTCTTCCTCATCTGCAGGTGCTTCCTCGGAAACACCAACACTTCCTGCATTTCCTACTACAAACTTTCCAACTTCAGTTTCTTTGTGTCCGCTGGCTGTTTTTGTCGTAATCTTGTAAGAATACATGCCATTCTTTAATTCTTTGCCTTTCTCATCTTTTCCATCCCATTTTGCGGTATGGCTTCCTGCATCCTGACCTTTGTAATCAAGAAGTGTAACTTCTTCATTGCCGCTTGCAGATTCACCTTCGTAAACTGCAATGAATACTTTTGCATCTTCATCAATATCGTAAGAGAAAGTTACGTTCTCGAAAGAGTCGCTGTCGTAATCAATTACAGCCGGAGTAACTGAATCGTTTGTAATGTTTGATTTCTTTTCGGAAACATCATCATTCTCAACGTCGATGTCTACGCTTATTGCCGTCTTAATATCGTCATCGGTTACGTTTGTTACTGTAATTTTAAATCTCCATTCGCTTGATTCTTCAACTTCGTCGCCGTCATCATCAATTCCGTCCCAAGCCACTGCATACCATCTGTTTTTCTTAACTTCTTCTTCGTCAACCAAAGTTAATTCTTTCTTAGTTCCTTTAAACATTTCTACGGTTACATCCGAAGTGCTACTGACCTTAAACATAAGAACTGCAGATTCGCCTTTAGATGGATCGAAAGAACTTTTTATAACGAAAGCGGAAACAACTTCAGGTTTTTCATAGTCAACAGTAATAAGTTCGCTAATTTCATCGCCATCGGCTCTTACGATAATATTCCAATCGCCTTCGGAAACAAAATCACCATCATCGTCTGTTCCATCCCAAGTTTCTTCATAATCCTGATCGTCTGCGCCTGTGTCATCAAGAATTTCAATAACTTTACCACCTTTCTTTGCTTCAATGGTTAAGAATTTAACTTCTTTTAGAAGTTCGAATTCAATAGTAAGTTCTTCATCATTTGGATCCCATGAGCCGGATGGAGAAAGTTTTAACCCTTCGATAGCACCTTTGCTTTTAGCCGTTGTTGTAACTACTTCAACAGATTTTGTAGAAGTTACTTCTTCAGCCTCAAGTTTTGCCTTAACTGATATTGTATAGGTGCCTGTAGCCACTGGTTTTCCATCTAAACCGGTTCCATTCCATGAAAGAGAATGGGTTTTTGTATTCTTGTCATAATCGTAAGCATAATCGCTGAATGATTTTACAAGAGTATCACCTTTTTTAACTTCAACCGTTAAATAAGCGCCTTTATTTACGTCAAAAGAAATTTCAGTGAAATCGCCATCTTCTGCTGAAAATTTATCTGGAGTAGTTTTTAAATTTGTAATCTTTAAAGCATTTGGATCTTCGGAAGAAAGAGCCACTGTTTTTTCAGCACTATCAACCACGGAACCGTTAACGTAAGCATAAGCTTTAATGAAATAATTTCCATCGGCTAAAGCTACGCCCGTCGCGTCATTTGGACTTTTTCCATACCAGGTTGTTTTAAAACCGGTTTGTTTTGTCATAGGTGCAGGAGTAACGGCTGTGCCAATCAAAGGTTGCGTACTTGCAGAACCTTCCTTGTAAGCATACAGATAAATACTGGCATCTTGCGACATATCGAAGCTTACAACAACACTTTCTCCTTTAGCAGGATTTAAAGTTGCAGATGATACGGCAAAATTTTGAATAACATCCACGGCACCGTTATTACCGCCGGGTTGACCGTCCGGAACAGGTCCCGCAAAGGCAGTTGTTGAGAACAATGCCAAAGTAGCTGCGACAGCTAAAACTTTTTTAAACATATTTTTTAAGTTATAAATATAAGTTGTATTAAGATATATATTAAAGCCTGTTTTACCGGCCGATTTAAGCCAAAATTTCATTAGGGTGTAAATAGTACTCATAAAAAATAATTTGTCAAGTATAATTAATTTTTTTATAACAATCCAACTTTATTTAGCTTAAACAGCATTGCAGCCACTTCGGCGCGGGTTGCAAAAAGTCCCGGAATAAAGTTCACGCCGTCAATTGATTCAAATAGGTCATATTGATCTGCTGAGCAAACATATTTGTAATACCAGTCGCTTGATTTTACATCCGGATAAGTTGAACCGCATGTGGATGCAATGTACCCGGTTACAGCTTTAAGTGATTCAAAAGTAAGTTTAAGAGATTCGACTCTGTTTACTGAATCGCCTGGTCTTGCTGTGGATTTACCTGCATCGCCCTGGAAAATTCCCAAATCCTTTGCTACGGCAAGATATGGCATGTACCAAGCTCCGGCTTCAACATCGCTAAATCCTAAATTGCCGGCGGCAGGGGATACATCAATTTCAAGAAATTCCATCAAAACTTTAAGAAGTTCCACTCTGTTTATAGCTTGATTATACCCGAAAGTGCCATCCGAATAGCCTGTAAATATACCTTGTTCTTTAACCCATTCAATAGCCTCGCAATTTCCGTCATCGGAATCCACATCCGAAAATCCTGCGCATTCGCTGGAAATTTCTTCTTCAGAAATTTCTTCTTCAGAAGAAATTTCCTCTTCTTCATCACCACCATCTATTATAACATTCACTCCTGTACTGTCGCCTGATGAACCACTTCCGCCGGATGACGAATAATCTCCACCATCTCCAACAGCGCCAACAACAAACAATCCTGTTTCGGTGTCACTGCCGTTGGCTTTTGAAAGTATTTTGTATGTATAGAAACCGGCAGCCAGCTTTTTCCCATCCTTATCTTTGCCATTCCATGTAATGCTGTGTTGCCCGGAAGTTTGCGCCTGAGCATTCATAAGCGTAACCACAACCGTTCCGGAAGAAGTTTTCCCTTTATGTATTGTCGCAGTCACGTCAGCATCCAAATCAATATCATAATAAAGAGTCATTTCATCATCGCCGTTTGTTACTACAGACTCAATATAATCCTGTGTAATATTCGATTTATTGGTCGAAACCGCATCTTCCGCCAAATCCACGCTTATTTTTTCCGAATCGAAAACATCTTCGTTTGCGGTATTTTCAGCTATAAGTTTCAAATCCAAATCGTCATTGTAATCGTAACTACCGCCATCAAACTGCACTGCGTACCATTTATTGGCTTCAACATTCAAGTCCTCGGTCACATCTTCAGCTTCCTTATTATCTTCAAGAAGCTTTATTGTAACATTTGATTCGTAGTCAACACGGAAAATTACATAAGTGAATTCACCGGCATCATTATCAAATTTTTCTTTTGAAAGATAAAGATCGTCAATTTGAGGTTCTTCGTATTCAACGGTTATGGACTTAACCGCAAGCAATTCCGTTGAACCTATTTTTGAATAGAACTTAATTTTCCATGAACCTCCTGCGGCATATTCGTCATCGTCATCAGTGCCGTTCCATGTTATTTCCAAATTATTTTCTTCTTCAACATCTTCCTCATTATAAAGTTCGATTGATTGGCTTCCGCGTGTTGCAAGAATTTTTAAACTGTCGAGATCCTGTTCCGCATCAAACTGAATTTTTAATTCATCATATTTTGCCGGATCGAATTTTGAAGAAGGGCTGAAGGATATGCCGGAAATATGTGCATTGCTTGTGGACACCGATCCGCCGCTGTTATTAACGGTAACATTTTTTTCTTTAAGAACTACACCATACACATTTCGGGAAACAATAACCGCCTTATATGTGGCTGTACTTACAAAACTGCCGGAATCATTTTTCCCATCCCATAGAATTGAATGAGTTTTATTGGCATCATGATTGGAATTTTGGTATCCGCTGAAAGTTTTTATAACATCACCGTCGGCTTCTTGTATTTCAACGGTTAAATCACTGTCAACAGTATTTTTAAATTCAACAAAAGCTTCCTCGACATCCGGATCGAAAGAATCCGGAATAACATTGAAGTCTACCAAGTCTCCTTTGTTGGTGTTGTTGTATGCGACTGTAAAATCTTTTAAAGAAGTTACAGCTGTTTCTCCCGATTTACTTGCTGTAATTTTAGCCTTATAAACACCCGGAAGAACAATTTTGCCTGAAAACATTCCATCCCAGAATTGCATTTTTCCGTTGGCGGTATTTGCAAAAGTTTGATTTTTAAGAATATTGTCTTTTGAATCCTTGATTTCTATAAGCACGCTGTCTGCGGTTTGATTCAATGCGTATTCAATTTCCAAATCTTGATTGTCCCCACCCGAAGACGGATCAAAAGTGCCGCCGGATTTTACAAGAACCGGAGTTAAAGTAAATGTCGTAAGTGAAAGAGTGCTTGGAACGTTTACGGTAACAGATGCAGTTTCTGTGTCCAAAACAGTGCCGTCAGCAGTTTGTTTGCTGGTAACTTTCACGGTGTAAGTTTTATTTGGAAGAATCACTGCAGGAACAGCAGAATCTTTCCCGTTCCATGCCAAAGCCGTTTTGTTAGCTTTTGAATAACTGCCTGCGGTCAAAGTCTCATTTAAAAGTAATTTCTTTTCGGTCGCGCCATCCATAATTTGCACGGTAATAAAACCGCCTGTGGAAATACCGAAAGAAATATCGGCAGTTTGTGTAATAGGATTAAAAGTGGCAGGATCAACAGTCAGGTCGGTGATATTTACAGCCGGAACTATCTTAAAATCGGAAGATTCTACATCATAAGTAGGATCAGTCCCATATTCAACATATACTTCAACCTTATAATTACCAACCGGACAAAAAGTACCTCCGCAAACAAGAACCCCAGTATCTACACTCTTTCCGTCCCAGTCAGGAATACTTATAGGAGCATTGGTATTCGTCCACGTTGCCAAAGTTTTAATGATAGTAGTCGTCCCGTGAATAACCCTCGCATAACCTGTCGAATTTGCCAGTTGTGGGTTAAGAGTATTATCAAAAACTACAGCGGTTTGAAGAGCTTGACCTGGAACAGAAGGCTCAAAAGTCTGAGGCGTTGCATTAGGCACTGTCAAAGTTATACTTTGAATAATGTTTGGATTAGGATTAGGAGCAGCCATCGCAGGCACAGCAAAAACCGAAGCTAAAATAATCCAAAGGCCAAAAACGGAAGCTAGTTTTTTAAACATATTTTTTTACATGTTATTAATAAAGGAGGCTTATACTAAACAATATCCATAGTACAAGTCAATAGTAAATACGAAAATTAGTCGTCTTCCATTACATTTTCTAAAGCGACAAAAATTATGAAACAGTCTGGAAAATCAATCTTACAGATCAGAAATTTTGCTTTTGCAAAATTTCCTTATTCTTTTAGCAAAGATTTAATTATATAGAATGTGCCTTTTTCATTTAAAAGTCTTTTCCCGTTTTTATTTAAAACCGGCTTAAGAAGTTTTAATTTTTTATTCAAATAACCGACCGTAAAAGG
>MFXA01000024.1 GCA_001787455.1 Candidatus Peregrinibacteria bacterium RIFCSPLOWO2_01_FULL_39_12
GCTGACTTAAAGGATTGAAAGAATTCGGAGAAACAACCAAATTGGTTATATTAATGGCCGGAGGATATATCTTAAAATCAGAAGATTCTACATCATAAGGAGTATTATTATTCACGTCTGTGTACTCAACTTCCACTTCAACTTTATAATTTCCACTCGGGCAAATAGCTCCCGAATCGCCGCAAAAATCCTCGGCATCGACATCTATATCCTTGCCATTCCAGTCTGGAACATTTGGAGGATTAGCATTTGTCCATGTTGCTAAAGTTTTAATAACGGTATTGCCGTGCTTAACTTTCACATACCCGGTTGAATTTGCCAATTGTGCGGCAAGAGTATTATCAAAAACCACGGTAGTTTTAAGAACCTGTTCGGCAGCAGGCTCAAAAGTCTGCGGCGTTGAATTTGGTTCTGCTGTCAAAGTTATACTTTGAATAATATTAGGAGTTAGAATAGGAAAAGCCAATACGGTTGTAGCAAAAACCGAAGCTAAAATAATCCAAAGACCAAAAACGGAAGCCAGTTTTTTAAACATATTTTTTTACATGTTATTAATAAAGGAGGCTTATACTAAACAATATCCATAGTACAAGTCAATAGTAAATACGGAAATTAGTCATCTTCTATTACATTTTCTAAAGCGACAAAAATTATGAAACGGTCTGGGAAATCAATCTTACAGATCAGAAATTTTGCGAACAGAAATTTTGCAAAAGCAAAATTTCCTTAATCTTCTAGCAAAGATTTAATCATGAAAAATGTGCCGTTCTCATTTAGAAGTCTTTTTCCGTTTTCATCCAAAACCGGTTTTAGAAGTTTTAATTTCTTATTCAAATAACCGACTGTAAAAGGTGTTCCGTACTTGCCACTTAAAAAATAATAATCGTTTCCGCCGGTTTGAGGGCTGTCTCCCATAACTAAAATTTCCCGCGCATTTTTGCCAAACTCGATTTTTCTTTTTTCCCTCAAAAACTTGGCGAAACAATTTATAGCGGCATCTTTATCGCCATTTGCCGGACACACCAAAACGCCGATTCCCGAATTTCCTGCATGCACAAATTTCTCGTAATTTTTATTTATTTTTTTGAGAATTTTCACTGTAATTGCGAAAATCTTATCTGATAATTTATACACATCATCAATATTTCTGTCCTCATAGTCATGCAAATTTGTTCTCATCACAATCACAATGCGGTGTGCATTTTCATACACCTCGCCGTATTCTTTTATGGCATCCGATAAAATTTTCTTTAATTTTTCTTTATTGATGAAATGATTCGGCCAGCCAACCTTATGAAACGGTTTGAATTTATTTTTCTTTAAATCAAAAGCATATCCGATAGCCCCGTTTTCCGCAAAAAGAAAAAGATTTTTCAGAAAAGATTCACGGTCTTTCGGTTTAATAATTTGAAGCAGAGTGGTTAAGCCGCGTTTTTCAAAAGATTCAAGCTGTCTGCCTGTGCAAAATGCAATCGGTATTTTTTTTGCAAGATCGCACAGCGCAAAAGCCATCTTTTTGGAAGGGGAATAAGCCCCTCTTTCGGTTATCGTTCCGTCAAAATCGAACATCGCCGCTTTAAACTGCATTTATTTCTTGTTTTCTTTTTTAATTATTCCCCAGTGAACAAAGTATAAAGGTAAAGCGATAATCAACATCGAAAGCCACATTACAATTTCCTGCTTTAAATCATTTTTAGCCTGATTTAGTCGGCTGATTTTCGCTTCTTCCAAGCATTTTGCTTTCTCGGCGTCAATTTCAGTTTGAGACTTATTCGGATATTTCTTGATTGATTTTCCGCTCGCAGGGTCGTAAGTGTATAAAAGAGAATCATCTGTACATTCATAAATATTTTTTGGATTTTCCAGCTCCATTTCGCTCCAGCTCTTTACGTCAAAAACATATTCATTGAGAACAATGCGAAGGAGCCCGATTGCGCCGATAATCACAAGCACAATCGAAATTGCCGTCACAAGATAAAGATAAACGGTGCGGATAATACTAACTTTTTTAACCGGTTCCATAAAAATTTGGTAATTTAGTAAAATGCTTATTGATACTAACAAATGTAAACCCACTCCGCAAGAAATAGAGAGATTAACAAATCCCTATTGATTTTTGGATCTAAAAACATGCGCCAAAACAATCATCATCCAAAAAAAGTAAGCGGTTGACTGCGACCAGTAATACGAATCAATCAGTCCGTGAATCATTATGGCAAGAATCACAAACACAAACGGATTGCCGACTAAAAATTTCGTATGCCAAAAAACGCCGATTATCAAAAGTAAAATTCCCAAAAATCCAAAAACTCCCAGATTAGTCCAGAAACTCATGAAAAAATTGTGAGCATGCGGGGGTATGTGCGATTCGTTTAATTTATGCCCCAAAACTTTTTCCTGATTTTCTTTAAAATAACTTTGATACTGATTTAACCCGACACCCAAGACCGGACGTTCTTTAATTATAGCCCAATTCATCTTAAAAATTTCCTTTCTGCTTGTGGCGGAAGTTTCGTACTTAAAATCAATTTGATTAGTCAGAATTTTGAACTTGTATGAATTTTTTTGTAAAAGATAAATCCCGCCGCCGGCAATCACCAGCAGTAAAAATAAAATAATGAATTTCTTGAAACTGAATTTTCTGAAAAGGAAAAAGCTTAATGTAAGAAAAACCGCCGCATAAGCTCCGTAAGACTGGGTTAGATACACAACAGTTGCGCTTAAAACAGCGACAGATAAGAACAGCCACAATTTCCAGCCAAAATTCTTCTTAACAAACAAATTAACTCCTTGTATAAAAGAAATTATCAGGGCGGGAGTCGCAAAAAACGCCGCCCAGTTCGCGCTTGAGCTTTTTAAAGTGATATAATCAACAAACGGCCAAGCCAGCCTGCCTGTAAAATCCTTTTGTTCGCCGGGGAAAATCCCAAAAAAATGCTGGATTAAAGCCAAAATCGCAAAAATGCCGACCATAATAATGTAGCTTATAACAATTTTCTCGATTATTTCCTCCTTCAAAGTTTTATATAAAAGAAGCACAAAAATAATGGGATACAAAAAAAGACTCCTGAAATATTCAAACGGCGCATTTAAAATCGGCTCATGAATTTCCTGTAAAAAAATCTGCAAAATTCCTGAAACCACGAGCAAAAAAACGCCGAGCCATAATATTAAAGGTATTTTCGCTTTGTTTATGAGTATCGAATCGCTTAAAACTCCCACAAAAAAAACAATAAACAGAGTCATTACGAATAAATCCACAACAGTCCAGTAATCGAAAGGGAATTGTCCTTTGAAAATGCCCTGATACGGCAAAAAACTTTGAAAATGAAACTGCAACATCGCCACAAAAACCACCCACGGGCTTAAAATAAACAGAAAATTGTAAAATTGTAAAAAGTAACGCTTCAAAATAATTTTTTAATGGAAAAATTATAACCGTTTTTTCCCAAAAAGCCAGATTGACGGATGTATCAAGATATGGTATTATAACGAAAACAAAAATAAAATGTTCAAAGAAAAATATTTAATTTTTAAAGAAGGAGAGCCGAAAACGCAATCTGCGGAACATCGCGAAAAAACAAACAAAGGATCTGACGAACTCGAATCACATTCTTCAGATACTGCGGGAGATTTGTTGAGTGAAAAATCCATAGAAGAAAAAGCGGAAGAAGTAATGAGTGAGCTTTATGAATTATTTGCAAAAGGCGACGGTCCTGTTTCTGAAAAATTTTTTAAGAAAACTCAAAGCGGAAACTTTATTTTTGAAACTCTTTTAGGAAATAAAATGAAAGATTATGTAATGGAAAAGGTAAGAGAAGGATTTGAATTTGGAGGATATGAATATGGGGGAATCACGCTTTATTGGTGGACGCCTGCGCCTGAAAAAGAGATGGTAGCAGAAGTAAATCCTTCATTTTTGGATAAAAAAGTATATGACCTATTAAACGAAAAAACCGAAAAACTCATAGTAAAAGCCAAACAGGAAATTTTAGAAAAAAAACTGAATCGCGATATAAAACCGATTTTTGAAGAGCTTGTACAGCAAAATCTGCTTCCATCAACATTTACATTTGAACAATTTATAAAAAGCGATTTTGCGCGAGATTTAAGCGATATGACCAAAGTAAATCATGACACACCGCCAACAGCCTACACATGGGAAATCACTTCGGAAGGTGTGCTTTTCACGCCATCGGAAGAAATAACAGAAGCGGGATTTCCTGACGTGATCGAATTGAAAATAAAAGACTATGATTCAAATTTGAATTACAAAAAAAACACTCCAAAACATAATACGCAGAAAATGGTTGACGAAGACGAAGACGAAATCTCGGAAGAGCAGGAATACGATGAAGACCTGCAAGCACACGAAGACAACCTCGATTTAATTGCCGCAAGAGATCAAGAACTCGAAGAACTTCACTCCAAGGAAATTAAACCATATATGAAAGATGTAGAAGATTTCATAAGCTATGGAATAGGCAATGGACTAACGTTGGCAGAAATTAAAGATCAAATACATGCCAACTTCGACGAAAAAAAGGGCATAATATTCGATAAATTAAAGAACATAGCAGCATCTGATTCATATGAAGACGAATATGATGGTAATACTGACAGTGGTAGCGAACAATTGGTGGAAGACTACGATAGGGAATTTGAAGAATGGCGAAAGACTCTATTTGAAAAATATAAACTGCCACTCAATAATTACACATCCAGCGATTCCGAAGACGACTTCGGAGATGATAGTTCCGAAGACGACGGCTTAGGTGAAGACTTCTTCAAAGAAGAAGACGATTAGTCCTTACAGCATCCTCTGCATGAGCAGAATCCGCTTACAGCGTAAAGCAAAATTCCTGCCGGCCACCATTTCATTACAAAATCGGAAAAAGCGCCCATCTCAACTCCTAAATTTACAAGGAGCAATAACAAAGCTGTTACTCCCAAAATAAGCGGAGCAACCCATCGGCATACGGTGCAAAGACCATTACTCATAGAAAGAAGGTTAAAAATAAACCAGTATATTTTTACCACACCTTTGATTTTCTTGCAACAGACACGAGCATAGCGAGTGTCCCAGCCATCAAAAAGTTTTGCGAAGCAAAACACAATCATCTAATATATCATAAGATGATGAACGAAAAAGTAAAAGCAATTTTAGTGGATATAATTGATCCGCAAACTTCCAAACTGGATGCTTTAAAACGTTTGGAGGAGCTTGAAAGTTTGGTAAACACTTTCGGCGGAGTCGCCATCATAAAAGTTATCCAAAAGCGCAGTATTCCCGACTACGAAACTTTTATCGGAAAGGGAAAAGTCGAGGAAATTTTGCAGGAAGGGAAGGAACGCCAAGCGCAGATAGTTGTAGTTAACAATATTTTGAAACCGAAACAAATATTTAATCTCGATGAAGCTTTTAAATCGGCGAAAATGAAGGCATGGGACCGCATCGATCTTATCTTGAAAATTTTTGATAAACACGCGCAAAGCTCTCTTGCAAAACTTCAAATTGAACTGGCAAGCATCCGCCACATGGGACCGCGCATCTACAACATGGGTATCGAACTTTCACAGCAGACCGGTGCGGTAGGACTGCGCGGCGGTGCGGGAGAAACAAATATCGAGGTTATGAAGCGTCATTTGCAGGGGCAGGAGCTGAACATTGTAAAAAAACTGAAACATTACCAGTTGATTGACGAAGGTCATCGCAAAAGAAGAAAAAAACAAAATTGCAAGACCGTTGCTTTGGTCGGATACACAAATGCGGGAAAAAGTTCAATCATGCATGCGCTTACCGGAAAAGATGTTTATATCGCCGACAAACTTTTTGCAACTCTCGATACAAGAATAGGCAGGCTGTACATCCCGCCGAAGGAAATATCTCAAAATGGGGAATATATCCCGGGAAAGGAACTTCTTATTTCCGACACTATTGGATTTATACAGGATCTGCCACCGTCTCTTATCCGGGCATTTAAGTCCACATTGTCGGAAACCATGGAAGCGGATTTGATCCTACACATCATTGATATAAGCGATGAGCAAATGGAGAAAAAGATTGAGGTTGTGGAGGAAATTTTGGATCAAATCGGTATTCACGATAAGCCCAAAATATATGTATTCAATAAAATTGATTTGATCGAACATGCGGATGTAATAGCAAGCATGCAAAAAACTTTGATTAAGGAAAGTCGTGCGGCCGGGCTTCTTCCCGCAGGCAGACATACTGCGAAAATTTTAGGATGGCTCGCAAAAGAGGATTTTGAAAAGGAAATTGCCGTAAAAAAGCCGTCTAAAAACATTGCCGGTTTAATTAAAAAATATAAAGAATTTACGCCGGTTTTTGTGTCAGCTGAAAGAAAAGTTAATCTGGAAAGTTTGATCAATCAAATAGAACTTTCTTTACCATGACAATTGACTTACTATAAGACATGAGCGATAGCGAATGTCCTAGCAAATAACCTCACCCAAATATGAAAAATTCAAAAATCACCTGCGCTTTTAAAGCTTCAATAGTCGGCTGTGGAAGTGTGGGAGCTACAACGGCTTATGCGTATCTTTTGTCGGGAACAGTGACCGATTTAGTGCTTTTAGATGTGGATAAAAACAAAGCGGAAGGGCTTATGCTCGATCTTGAACATGCCTTGCCGTTTACGCCGAATATGACTATTAAATCAAGCAGTGATTTTAAGGATTGTGCGGGATCAAACATTGTAATTGTAACTGCGGGAAAGCGTCAGCAGAAAGGTGAATCCCGCCTCGATCTCGTAAAAGCGAATAAAAAAATATTTGCTGATATCATTCCAAAAATAGCTCGGTCAGCACCAAATGCGATAATCTTAGTCGTTACAAATCCGGTTGATATCCTTACATACGAAACAATAAAACTTTCACATTTTTCATGGCAGAGAGTTTTTGGATCGGGCACGGTGCTGGATTCCGCCCGTCTCCAATTCCACATCTCGAAAAAAATAAAACTTCATCCGGAAAGTATTGATGCTTATGTTTTTGGCGAACACGGGGATAGCTCATTTCCGGTTTACAGCTCAGCAAATGTACTTGGAAAATCGCTGTATGATTTTGAGAATTTTACGCGCAAATCCGCTGAAAAGTGTTACGAAGAAACAAAAACTGCCGCATACCGCATAATTCATGACCAGGGATATACATGCTATTCAATTGCGACGGCAATCCGCGAAATTACAGAAGCCATTTTTGAAGATAAACACAAGGTTTTTCCTTTATCGGTTTTATTAAACGGATATTACGGGCATAAAAAT
Source organism: Candidatus Peregrinibacteria bacterium RIFCSPLOWO2_01_FULL_39_12 (assembly GCA_001787455.1). Taxonomy (GTDB): domain Bacteria; phylum Patescibacteriota; class Gracilibacteria; order UBA1369; family LOWO2-01-FULL-3; genus 2-01-FULL-39-12. The sequence continues at coordinate 7,287 of MFXA01000024.1, forward strand.
GTATGTTTAAGCGTTCCATGTGTGTTGGGAAGAAACGGCATTGAAAAAATTATCGAAGTGCCGCTAAGCAAAAGTGAGCAAAATTCACTCGCAAAAAGCGTAAAAACTTTGAAGGAATTATTGTAAGGATCAAACCGTAACAATTTTCCCTCAGCATACGTCGGCTTGACAAAA
>MFXA01000025.1:0-4827 GCA_001787455.1 Candidatus Peregrinibacteria bacterium RIFCSPLOWO2_01_FULL_39_12
TTTCTTTATTGGAATCATCAACTTCTTTTGGTGCGGAAAATCCATGAGGAATAACCGTAATTTTTTCTGCAGGACATCTGAAAAATTCAATCAAATCATTTTTTGTTGCCTCGCTTGGGGAAATAATTTTGCTTGCGCGTTTTACTGCAAATTTAGCGCTCCAATTCAAATGATGATATTGGAAAAAGGAATAAACTTTTTTTTCTCGCCTGAAAGCAACATCATGAATTGTAATCACAGTTTTTTTCGGCATGTGCAAAGGAAGAGTATGGGAAGGCACAAAAAGCACATCCGGCGGATTTTTTATCATCTCTTTGGATAGATGAAATGCCGTCCATAACCGTTTTGCTTTAATGATTTTTTTAAAGATATTTTCGTTGCCGGTGCTTTCGTTTAAATATTCAATCGGTTCCTTTGCATACAAAATGATTCCGTCATCTTTGGTTTTCAAAGCCTCTTTAATAATGCCGTTTATAATATGCCAGCTGTACCATTCAACGCCTGTGGCTTGTTCATGATTGTAGCGCGATGCGTCAATTCCTATTTTCATTTTGAAGCGAAATTTAATTGCCGCTATCTTATCAATTTCTCCATCTTCTGGCGAGAGTAAAACAGCATATTTGCCTTGCTCCCGCCTTTTTTAAAATACGACTGCATTCATTGAGAGTGCTTAAAGTTGTGGCAATGTCATCAATAAGAATCACAAATTTCCCATTCACATCTTCTTTAAACTTATCCGGAATAAAAATGGTTTCACGGATATTTTTCGCGCGCTCAAGCCTGTTTAATTTAACTTGAGAGGTGGATTCATGTCTGTAAAAACAATCTAAAACAGTCAAATCAAAACGGGTTTTTAATTGGTCGCACAAAATTTTTGATTGATTAAAACCGCGGTATTTTAATTTTTTTGCGCTCAAAGGCACCGGAACCAAAACGAAATTTTCACGGAACTTTACTTCTCCAAAATAAGCCAAAAACTGTCTAGCCATAAAAGCGCCTAAAATATTCCCCGCATCTTCGGAAAACTTATATTTTAAATTTACAATCAGATTTTTTATCCAGCTTTTTTTCTCGTAATCAAAACAGTATATAAGCCTGTCGAAATAATATCCGTTTTTGCAATAACCGCCGCAAAATTCCCCTAGCAAATTTTCTCTGCCGCAATCGGGGCATGAAAGAATTTTTTTAATTTCAATTTTATCGAAACAACTTTTGCACAAATAGCCTCCAGAATTTCCGCACTTTATACATTCACGCGGGAATAAAAAATCCAGCATGCTGTTTAGAAGTTTCTTCAGTGCATCTTTTATTTTCATGCGGACAATAATAAAAAAACTTCTTAAAATTTTTATGAAATTTTATTAAAAAATGTAAAACTTTGTTTACAAAATCGTCGATTTCACGCATAATCCAGCCGAAGCGGACCCGTAGGGTCTGCTAATAAATAATCGCCCGCCTTTGGCGGACACCTAGTATATGGATACGAAAAAAATCCCCCCGCAACCATCCGATGAAACCCCGCAGCCGCAGGACAAAAGCCGCGAAGGCATAAATCTTGCTAAAGTTGTTCAATTTTTTAGGTTGGCGTTCGTTCCAAAATATACGGAAACATTTTTAAGACTGGATCGTTTTACGGATCTTGATATAGGCAAAATTAGAGAATTAACCGGAGTGGAAATAAAAGGAATAATTTTGGATGTAGATTGTTGTATAGCTCCTAATCATGGAGAAATTTTGCAGGAAAATCTTGAACATTTAAGAAAATTAATTGCGAAAGGAATAAAATTTGTAATTTATTCCAATATGAAGTGGTCGGAAAGATACGAAGCTTTGCAAAAAGATCTGCCGGTTTTAACAAATCTGCCGCCAAAACCGGATCCTAAAGGATTTGAAATCGCCGTGAGTCAACTAGGCGTGCCAAAAGAAAACGTTGTCATGATAGGGGATAATTATCTTACGGACGGCGGAGCAATCGGCGCAGGAATAAAATTTATACACGTAAATCCAATAAGAAGTGAACACGAAGGTTTTGTGGAAAAAATCCAAAACACACTAAGGTCTGTCGGCATATTCTTAAGCCGATTCCATCATCCTTAAATTTTAGAAAAACTTAAAAGAAAAACCCCAAAAAGGTAACCCTAATTGCTGCAATCGTAACAAGGGTTTGTCAAACTTTTATACCATTTTTTTGGCATTTCTTTAGAGAAGAAAGTATAATTCAGCCATCATGTTCACGGTACAACTAATATTATCATTTATAGTCGGGGGGTTATTTATCGCTCTGCAGACATTGATAGCGGAAAGAGTTTCTCTCTCTTGGCGTGGAATTGTTTTGACTTTGCCATCCACAATGGCGATTGGATTATTATTCATCGGTCTTACAAAAAGTCCGCAAGACGTAGTGGAAGCGGTAACAGTGATGCCGGCGGCTCTCGGAATTTGTTATATCTATCTTACATTCTTCATATTATTAACCCTAAGGCTAAATTCTATTTTGAGTTTTACGGGAGCGATAATTTCATGGGCAATTTCTGCTTTTGTCATACTAAGATTTCCTCCGGCGAATTCTTTAGTTTCAATTTTGTATATGGCTGTAGCCATTATATCGACCTATCTTGTGATTATACGGCTACCACAAGTCACACATTTAAAAATCTTTCCGATGAACTGGAAACATCTCACGGTAAGGTCACTGTTTGGCGGTACAATTATTGCTCTTGCCGTATTTTTATCAAAAACTTTGGGCAATACTTGGGGCGGTTTATTTTCAACATTTCCGGCGGTATTTACCTCAACCTTATTCATTTATTATCATCTGCAAGGCAAAACAATCCTTCCGGCAATCGGAAAATCTTTGTATTTTCCCGGGAGTATCGGCTTTTTAATTTACATCTGGATCGTAGCAATAACCTTCCCGCGCATAGGGATTTGGCTGGGAACTTTATCCGCATATTTGGTTTTGCTCGTCTTCCTTTTTGTCTGGAATTTTTGGATAGGGAAATGCTCTGAGAAACTGCAGTGAATTTGACATTTTCCAACCCCACCCTTAAAATCAACCCTCAATTTAGCTTTGTTTCTTGAATTCGTTTAAAATTTAAAAAATGCCGACAAGCTTAACGGTTGTAAGTAGGTAGGAAATTAGCTATTCTTGTTACGTATAACACGAAAGTACTTATGAAGATTATTGATTCAAAAATCAGCAAAGCCGAGCTTGCCGACATCGCAAAAGAACATTGTAAATAATCTTATTGAATTATGACTACATTGCACCAGGACTTGGCAAATGGTAGATGGTACACATTTACTCTTGCCGAACAAATGGGCAACATAGGAAGTGAAGTCCATCGCTTGATAATGGCAAAAAATGGCGACCAATCACGATTTGACTCTGCTTTGGACAGAGCGTTGGAATTGATTGATTTAACCTTAGCTGATCCAAGATGGAAGAAAGGTTATAAGGAAATAGCTCGAGTCCGCGAAGTTTTATGCGATATCTGTTTTGGCTTGAATCAATACGACACCTCATTGGAAGCTTTAGATAATTATTTTTTCCAATTTGGCCTTCTGGCAAGATGAAAATGCTTATTCATGGCGCAAACACATCAAAAGCTCACAAAACGGGAATTTTCGAAAAAAATAAAAAATAATCAACTTGTTTTAAGTTTGATCGGTATGTCGAACATCGGGAAGACTTATTGGGCTGAAAAATTTAAAAAAACAGGGTTTTGTCATGCGCATTGCGATAATTTGATAGAAGAAAAATTAAGAAATACAAAAATAATTTCTAAGAACATCCAAGGGATAAATGACATAGCCAAGTGGATGGGGCATCCATACGAAGCGCGTTTTAAAAAAACGCAAATAAAATACCTTGGATTTGAAAAAGAATCGCTAACGGAAATTATGGAAAAATTAGATAAAGGTGCTTTGGGGAATACGATAATAGACACAACAGGAAGTGTTATATACACAGGGAGTAAAATTTATAAAAAACTTCGGGACAGGTCGCTTATTGTATACATAAAAGAAACTGAAGAAATGAGAGAAAAAATGTTCGAGAATTTCATAAAAGTCCCAAAACCGGTTATTTGGGGGAATATTTACAGGAAACGTAAAAACGAAAATAAAGAAGAAGCGCTTGCAAGATGTTATCGGGAATTACTAAAATACAGATCCAAATTATATGAAAAATATGCGAATATAATAATTCCGCACAAAATTATCGGAGATGGGAAAGCCAGCGTATATGAATTTCTGGAATTAATAAAAAATCAACTGTGAAATTATACAGTACAAACAATAGGGAACACACTGCTTCATTCGATGAGGCGTTAATGAAAGGTTTGGCTAAGGATGGAGGCTTATATATGCCGGAAAAAATCGGGCAAATTCCGCGTGAATTTATGGAAAAATTGGAAAACGAAAAACTTGAAGGAACGCCGGTGGATATTTTACGGGAAATCGCTTTTGAAATTGCGATGGTTTTGATAGGAGAAGACATAGAACCGGAAATTTTAAGAAATATCGTAAAAGACGCTTTAACTTTTGACGCTCCGCTGGTGGATTTAAATGAAAACGTACATGCTTTGGAACTTTTTCATGGACCAACACTTGCTTTTAAAGATTTTGGCGCGAGATTTTTGTCACGTTTAATGGCACATTTTTCCAAAGAGGTTAAAAAAGAAATTACCGTTTTAGTGGCTACGTCCGGAGATACGGGAAGTGCTGTTGCAAGCGGGTTTTTGAATGTTCCGGGAATTCGTGTAGTTCTTTTGTATCCTAGCGGGAAGGTAAGTAAAATTCAGGAACAACAGCTTACGACCATGG
>MFXA01000025.1:4913-5956 GCA_001787455.1 Candidatus Peregrinibacteria bacterium RIFCSPLOWO2_01_FULL_39_12
AATGAAAAACTTGTTTTAACATCAGCGAATTCCATAAATATTGGAAGGCTTCTGCCTCAGATTTTCTATTATTTTTACGCGTATTATCAATTAAGAGATAAATCCAAACCGGTTGTAATATCTGTTCCGAGCGGCAATTTTGGAAATTTAACTGCGGGACTTATCGCAAAAAAAATGGGTCTTCCGATTGATAAGTTTATCGCTGCTGTAAACGCAAACGATACATTCGAAAAATATTTGCAAACAGGGGAATACATCCAGCAAAAATCTGTAGAAACAATGTCTAACGCCATGGATGTTGGGGATCCAAGCAATTTTGCAAGGATCATGGAGCTTTATGACCATGATGTGGAAAAAGTAAGAACGGATATCTGGAGTAAAAGTTTTTCAGATGAAGAAACAGCGCAGGCGATACAAGAAGTATACGGAAAATATAATTATTTAATGGATCCTCACGGTGCGGTAGCCTATCTCGGGCTAATGGAATATCAAAGAACCAATCCGGACACGAACGGAATATTCTTCGTAACAGCTCATCCGGCAAAATTCGCCGACAAAGTCGAACCGATAATAGGAGAAAAAATCCAAATTCCAGAAAGGCTGGCGGAGGCATTGAAAAGAAAAAAAGAAGCGGTAAAAATATCTTCAAATTTTGTGGATTTCAAAGATTTTTTATATTGCTTTTTGTCAAAAAAGTTGCAATAATCGTCCCTTGCGCTTTTAAATGACAAATAATATGGAAAGATCGCTTACTGTAAACAAAATCGGGGGGGCGAATATGAACAGGATGGATCAGGTGTTGAGCCTGGTTAGAGTTTTACGCGAGAAAGGGGAAAATCCCATTTTGGTTGTGTCGGCATTCAAAGGGGTGACAGATCACTTAATTCAGGCTTTAGATCAGTTAAACGGAAAAGATTATGATAAAGCGGCAATTAGAGAAGCTTTCAGAAAAGCTTTCGATATCGTAACCGAAAAAATTGATGAATTTATAAAAACAGAAAATTGTAAAAGCCAAGCGCGCAAATATGTACAAAGAGAAATGG
>MFXA01000025.1:6046-6188 GCA_001787455.1 Candidatus Peregrinibacteria bacterium RIFCSPLOWO2_01_FULL_39_12
TTGCTTTTGGGGAAAGATCGGTGGTGGGAGTTTTAGAAGCTTATCTGCAAGAGAACGACGTTTCTGCAAAAGCAATAAACGATGTGGCATACAAGGGAAATGGACAAGTGGCGGGCGACAAGGTTTCTAAAAGAGAACTGCA
>MFXA01000025.1:6204-14001 GCA_001787455.1 Candidatus Peregrinibacteria bacterium RIFCSPLOWO2_01_FULL_39_12
GGAATAGCCGAGGCTTTAAGCCCTGAAATAGAAAATGTTGATCGGCAGATATTGATTATGGGCGGACATATAAATGATGTTTTAAGAGGGATGGTTCCTGAAATCGGACGAAGTTATACGGACACAACTGCGGTAGACACAACACTGGCTATTGAAAGAATTTTAAGAAAATCTGTGGATGCTACTATTGCATGGAAAAGGGTTGGCGGCATATTAAGCGCTGATCCAAAACAATTGGACAGTGAAGTGAACACTCCCAAAATACATCATGATGTTTCTCTAAGAGAAGCGATAGAATTTGCAGGAGCGGGATCGGAAGTAATGCAGATTGACGCCTTAAGTTTAGCTTTAGTGGAAGAAGTTCCTTTGGTTTTGAAGGATATTGAAAATCCGGAGGCTGAAGGGACAACTTTTAGCATTGGTGAGTCAAGATCGGAATTTCCATTCAAAGTTGTCAGGTTTAATAAGAATGTGGATATTGTTTCTTTTACAATGCCGGAAATGGCGATGATGCCTGGATTTGTCGCAGAGTTGACGCAACCATTCAAGGAGCAGGACATAAGCATAAACGACATTTTGACAGCGGGAACATCAATAAGTTTGACAATAAATTTGCCGGAGGATGAAGCGGAAAAGACCGAATTAAGAAAAAGAATCAGAAAAACAATAGCACGACTAAGAAGTATCAAATTGGGAGAAGAGGTGTACGAATGCAATCCGCAGTGGGATAAAAGCAAGGCTAATGTTGTGATTATCGGGGATGAATTAAAAGGAGCTTCCGGGGTATTAAGTATTATCTCGGGTGTTCTTGCGGCACACAGAATCAGCATCGAAGGCATTACTCACGACTCCGAGCAAAGAAAAATCTCTTTATATGTGGATAAGAAAAATGCCGCAAAGGCGGTGCAAGCTTTACATAGGGTGTTTATAGATAAAGATGAGGACTATGCCAAAGAAATCGCAGGAAAAATTCAAGAAGTAATGAACTCATTTCTTCAACCTAACTAAAAATGGCTCATCAAAATGTCATCACGATAGGAACAGGCAATATTGGAGTGGAATTTATGGCCCAAGTTGCAGAAAAAGATGCTCCGCATCTTGGGCGACATCCAAATCCTACAAATATTGTAGGAATGGTGAATAGCAACGGATGGCTATACACTCCGGGAGGAGTTGCAATCCAAAATAGTCCAAGCATGGTCAGAGATTTACAATCTCAAGATCGAGAATTGGTTTCTCAAGGCAGACAGAGGGTCGCAATCAAAGATTGGATGAGAAGTCAGCAGGAATACATGGATGGTGGAAATCTTTTAGAATTATTCGAAGAAATTAGAAGGCAGGGACTGGTAGATGATGTGGTTTTTGTCGATTTAACGGCAAATGATCTAACAAGTTTTCACCAAAGAGTGATTGATAGTGGTGGGAAAATCGTCACAGCCAACAAAATACCCGTAGCGCAAAGTTCATGGGACATTTTTAAACTTCTAACACAATTCAGAAGGAGATATGGCTTTAGCTGTTCCGTAATGGCGGGTGCGGGAGCAGTACCATTTTTGAGAGATGCATTTGATACGAGTGATACGGTAAAAAGCATAGAAGGATGTTTTTCAGGAACGCTTGGAAAACTATGTAATTTATTATATGAAGGAGAAATTACTTTTTCAGAGGCTGTAAAACAATTGAAATTAGGTGGCGACACAGAACCGGATCCTCGTGATGATTTGAGCGGAATGGATGTGGCAAAAAAAATAGTTATTTTAGCTAGAACCGCCGGATACCATGTGGATTTGAAAGGTGTTGCAATAGAACCGTTTGTTCCCGATGGATTTAGAGAATTGTCGAATTGCAGTGTGGATGAATTTATGGCAAGAGCAAGTATTTTTGATAAAGAAATTGCAGGAAAATTTGAGTCGGCGAAGAAACAAGGAAAAACTCTAAGATATGTAGCAAGTCTAAAAATAGAGGATGACAAGCCGATTGTAACACTGGGACTACGTGAAGAAAATCTGGATTCACCATTGGGAAGTCTCAAAGGCAATGGCAACAAAATTGTAGTTTATACTTCAGCATATAGTCAGGTTCCGTATGAACTTTCCGCTCCGGGCTCCGGAACACATATTACAGCAGGAAATGTCAGACGTGATTTATTGCAGCTGCTGCAAAATCGGGAGATGTAATGCAATGATGGCAATAAGCCTGTTTTTCAGCATGTCCTTAGTAAACTTTATAAAAATTATGATTATTGACAAACTTTATAAAGTTTTATATAATTGAGGCATGACAATATCGGAGAAGTTAAAACTGATAAAAACCCTTTCTGGTCTAACTCAAGAGCTTCTTGCTCAAAAGTTTGATGTATCTTTTGCGACCTTGAACAGTTGGATAAACGGGAAATCTATCCCTCATCCCAAAGCGCAAATTTTAATTGATGAACTTTACAAAGAATATACCGGACAAAAAATAATTCCGGAAAGCGTTCTACATGCAAAAAAAAAGTTAATTATCTCAAAAAGCAAAAAATATAAGAATGTTCTAAAAGCTATCATTGATAGACCGGATATTAGAGATGAATTTACCCTTTTGCTTACCTATCATACAAATTCCATAGAAGGAAGCACTCTTAACGAAAACGAAACTGGAGCAATATTATTTCACAACAAAGTATTCCCGAACAAAACTCTCATCGAACAGATGGAAGTCAAAAATCATCAGGCAGCATTGCAGTATTTGTTCCAATATTTGTCGTTAGCGAAAAATAAAATAGACGAAAACTTAATACTGAAATTGCACGGTATTTTAATGAATGGGATTAGAGATGACGCTGGATTTTATAGGAGATATAGGGTAAGGATAGTCGGTTCAAATGTGCCAACGTCAAACTACATCAAAGTACCAAATTTAATGACAAAATTAGAGGAATCAATTAATGCGTCTCAAAAAGATAAAATCAGACAAATAGCGGAAGCCCACAGTAACTTCGGAAAAATTCATCCGTTTAGAGATGGGAACGGAAGGGTTGGAAGGCTTATAATAAGCGCTATGTTAATCAAAGGAAACATTCCTCCGGCAATAATCAGACAAGAGAAAAAACAACTGTATTACACATTTCTAAATAAAGCCCAAACTCATCAAGGAGACTCAAGTTTACTCGAAGATTTCTTGTGCGACGCAACACTGGAAGGGTTCAAAATGATAGGGAGCTAAACGTCTAAGATGGTGGCCCAGACAGCTCGATATTAAAACCGTAATGTTGGACACGGATTATCGTACTAGGTTATGGGGAAAAATGGTAAGATTGCTTGAGGTGCTGAGAATGCCGAGATTGGCGTTTCCCCGTATAAATCAACATGGGAAAAACCAAGGAAGTATGCTAACATACAAATGAACAAATTAGCACAAGAAACAATAAAATAATATGTATAACTGGTCTATCAACACAAAAGAAATACGCAAAGATAAAGCAACATACTCAATATGGAAGCTGGAACAGTTGATTAATTTCGGGATGGGTAATTCGAAAATTAAAAAGCAAAAATTATTGCAATTAATGCCTTCTTTGGACATAGACCCCGCAAAAAAGAAATATCTGTCATTTTTGTTATGGCCTCGAAAACAATCCTAAGTGAAAATCAGAAAAAATAGATTATCAGCAAAGCTTCAATCGCAACCTTTTCTTTCTCCATTTAAACAATGATATTATTAAAACAGAATTTACATATTTCCCTTTTCCGAGAATTGAAACAGCACTCAGAAAAAACGGGATGGAAGTAGATAGTGTTCTAGACATTGCGGTAAACAAAGTTTTTACAATTTATCAAAAAGCACGTGCCAGAGATTTTATTGACCTATATTTTATTATTAAAAAATATAAATTCAACTTGGAGGATCTAATCAAAAAAGCAAAAATAAAATTTGATTGGCATATAGACTCTATCCAATTGGGTAGCCAATTTTTCAAAGCGCAAGGAGTGAAAGATTTTCCCAGAATGATTGTAAAAGAGGGCAGGAAAGGTTGGCAAAAATTCTTCCTTGATGAGGCAAAAGCTCTTGAGAAAAAGATTCTAAATTAGACCCTGGTGGGCAATAGTGGATTCGAACCACTGGCCTCCTCGAAGTCAACGAGGCGCTCTAACCAACTGAGCTAATTGCCCTTAAGTAGAAAGTTTAGCAAATCCCTGTTGTAAAGTAGCGAGTTTCGCGACCCGTATTCTATAAACCATCTGCCAAAAAGTCCACCAAAAACCCTACTTAAAAACTTCAGCTTGATAAGTAAAAACTTCAACGCCTCCATTTCGCCATTCATCGCTTCTCATGCCGGCTTTTGTGCAAAGTGAACTTAAAAACATCTCTTTACCACGCAAATCTTCCCAAACTTGCGGCAAATAAGTCGCCTCGCAGTAACCTTTTTTAAAAATCACGCCATCTTTTAACGGCTGTAATCTCTCCAGCAAAACCTTGCTAGAGCTATATTCCAACTTTTTTGGCACTGTCAAAACCGAAATCTCAATTTCAACATCTTTAAATTCTTCTCTCGCCAAAGGCATGAACCGCGGATCATCGAAAGCGGCATTCAACGCATTTCTTCTGACAGCTTCTTCAAGAGGATAAACAGGCAAAATATTTCCAATACAGCCTCGCAGCTGACCAAAAATTTCCAATGTAACAAACACACCTCGCTTTTCGCTCAATACTCCGGCACCAGCAGGCTTTTCCGGAAACTTCCCTTTAACACCAAGCGCTTCCGCAATAGTCGCTTTTGCCAGCCCCAAAAGATAATCACCAACCTTTTTCTCCATAATAATTAAAGGTAAAAAGCATAAGCGCCATATCCGACAACGCGATTTTTATCACCGGCGGTATCGCCGCTATTCGTATAATTTAACATTTTGCACTTCCATCCAAGCTTATTTGCAATAAACATTGCTGTCAAAATCCCCATCCTCCCGCACGCATCACCTCTTTCGGTCATTTTTTCAATATCCAAACCGCAAATCGCCTCACTTGTGGCAAGATCAATTTTCTTCGCTTCTTCATATCTCAAATAATGGCTTAAATCACTGCTTACAAGCACAATCACGTCATCTTCCCTGCAAAAATCCAAAAGATCATCGGCCAAAAAATCCGGTCTGATGCTCCCCAATACGAGCGGATAAAGAACAAATTTTTTCAAAACACTCTGCAGAAAAGGCACTTGAACTTCCAAAGAATGTTCATGCATATTCGCTTCCGGAATATCCACAATATCATCCTTCTCGCCGATTTCTTCTCTTATATCTTTAACTTTCACCATTCCGAGAGGAGTTTGCCATCCCGTTTGCTCGCTTACAGCCGCACCGGAATAAGAAACCTGATGCGAAGGTCCAAGCAGCAAAATTTTCCATTCAGTATCTTTATCAAGATTCTTTAAAAGTTTGTAGGAATATGCGGCGGTATATCCCGAATAAATATATCCTGCATGCGGAGATATAAGCGCTTTCAGCTTGCCGTCAACAGGTACAGTTTCAGCTTTTTCCAAATATCTTAAAATATTTTGTTTAAGGATTTTTGAATCCCCGGGATAAAATTGATTCGCAAAAAGAGCAGGTCTTACATCCGAACTTTGATTTTTTGGTATTTTATCGAACATTTGCCTTGGTTAATTATTTTTTTACCTTCAATCACTTCCATATTCCGGCGATTTTTTCCTTGCAATACGGACAAGTTCCCACCCCATTTTTACCAGTTTTAATGTCACATGTTAAGCAGCTCATGCCGCTTCTTTCAATTAAAAGTTTTTTGCACTTCGGACAGTAAGTGTTTTCTCCATCCGGATTTAAAATATTTCCTGTATACACGAATTTAAGTCCGGCTTTTTTGCCTATTTCTACAGCTTTTTCGAGTGTTGCCGCAGGAGTAAATTTTTTATCAGTCATTTTATAATCGGGATGAAAAGCGGTTACATGCCATGGAATATCCGGTGACACAGCCACCAAAAATTCCGCAATTTCCTTGAGTTCCTTATCGCTGTCATTCAATTCCGGAATTACAAGCGTGGTGCATTCAATCCAAAATCCCATTTCAAAAGATTTTTTAATCGTTTCTTTAACGCCGTTTAGCCTTACACCTCCGCATACTTTCGCATAAAATTCATTTGAAAAAGATTTAATGTCGATATTTATCGCGTCACAAAAATTCAGCATGTATTTTAAACATTCTTCCGATTCGTAGCCGTTGCTGACATATACATTTTTGATGCCCTTTTTTCTGGCAAGAACACCCGTGTCGTGGGCATATTCTGTGAATATCGTAGGTTCATTATAAGTATAAGCGATGGACGGAATTTTGTTTTTCACGCAATAATCAACAATTTTTTTTGGAGATAACTCACGCCTAGCACCACGAATCTTGCCAATCATCCTTGCAGTTATTTGCGAAATATCCCAATTTTGGCAGAAAGAACAGCGGAAATTGCATCCTATAGTTCCAAATGAAAAAATTTCCGTGCCGGGAAGAAAATGGAATAAAGGTTTTTTCTCAACAGGATCAGTATGCACGGCAATAGGTTTGCCATACACTATTAAATACAATTCACCGTTTACATTTTTGCGAACACCGCAAAACCCGCTTAATCCATCTTTAATTACACAATACCTTTGGCAGCAAAGGCATTTTACTTTCTTACCGCCAAGCTTTTTAAAAAGTACAGCTTTTTTCATCAACACAGTTTTAACACTACTAGTAATTTTGCGAAAGCAAAATTCCCTTTCCAAAATGGCTTGCATAACTTAAAAAGTATGGCTAAAATATCTTCTGTCGTAATAAAAACCTTTAAACTATATGGTTCAACAAAAAGATAACAAGAAAGCTGCACCTCAGCCACCAGCAGGACAAATGCAGTCAGCAGGGAACCCACCTCAGCCACCAGCGGGGCAAATGCAGTCTGCAGGATTCCCACCTCAGCCGCCAGCGGGACAAATGCCACCTGCAGGATTCCCACCTCAACCACCAGCGGGACAAATGCCGCCTGCAGGATTCCCACCTCAAGGAGCATATCCTTATGGGATGTATCCGCAGTATCCGCCGGCTGGCTATCCGCCTATGGATATGGGAGCATACAATATGCCGCCGGGAGGCTATCCGCCGCAGGGAGGATATTATCCGCCAATGGGAGGACAAACGCCGCCGCAAGGAGGAGGTTACCCGCCAATGGGTGGAGGTTATCCGCCAGCAGGAGGACCAATGCCACAGGGAGGAGCATATCCACCAGGAGGCTATCCGCCACAAGCTCCGGAAGATACAACTCCGGCAAATTTCCAGCTTGGCACAAAATTGCCTGCAAAACTTAAAGTTAAAGCTCCAAAAAACAGCTTAAAATTTGATGAAGAATATTTTATCCGTCTTCTTGCCGGATCAATTTCGCTTTCCAAAGATGAAAAGAAAAAAATTGTCGAATCCATTCCGAAATTAAAACAATCGCAGATAGATGAATTGATAAGAATTTTTGAAGAGGAAAGACAAAAATTTGCAGCGCTTTCCAAAAAACACGTGCCTCAGCTCGAAAAATTAGCGGTTCAGCACCACAGCGAATGGATGGATTTGGAAAATGAATCTCAATTATCTCAGAAAAAAGAAGAAGACACTTCAAAAGCGGAAGAAATTCGCAAAAAACTTGGTATTTAATATTAAATCCTTTAGCCCTCATATTATGAAAAAGTTTATATTTATTTTAGCTTTGATAATCTCGGTGTTATTTTTATTAACGGCGTGCGGTAAATCGAAAGATAAACCCACGGAAAATCCTCAGGGAGTAACCGCCGA
>MFXA01000026.1:0-26451 GCA_001787455.1 Candidatus Peregrinibacteria bacterium RIFCSPLOWO2_01_FULL_39_12
TCCTTCATTGATATCGCCTCCTCTCTACAAAGATCTTCACACCCACCACAACCTGTACAACTCTCCTCATCTATTACCGGTACAACTTTTTCTGGCATATTATTAAATATTAAAAAATTTTAAAAGGACGCTATTATCATCCAATTTATCGCATAAAATCAAGGTAAAAATGGCTAAGCCGACAAAGCAACATACAATCCTCAGAAGTTCTTCAAATAACACTTTTCACAATACACTATCTCCTTCCTGCTCAAATCATAACTCGATAGCACAGCCTCTCCGCATTTCATACAATTTCTTTTCCAGATTTCTCTTGGATTCCGCATTTCGGAACGTTTTTTCATCCTGCAATTCAAACATTTAGCCGGAACGGGAATAAAATTCCGCCTGTAAAAATCAAGCTCCTGATGCAAAATTTTAAAATTTCCGCCGCATCCCCTACATCCTAAAACAACATCCAAAATATCATCTTTGACATCTCTAATATCGTCAGGGACATCATAAGTCTGCAAAACAGAACTACGCTCCACATCATCAGCCCAGTTAAACCCCTTTGCCAAAGCCTCTTCTTTAGCTAAAGGAAAATACAAATTTGCAGTTGATTCATTATATCCAAAACAAGACACCTTTGCCGGAAAAAATTGCCCCCATTCACCAGTTTTCTTCATATGCTCGATAATCCGACCAACCATCTCTTTATATTCGTTTTCCTTATATTGTTTATTTAAGATGCAATACTCCTTATGCCCAAGTGCCACACATCCGAAAAGATCATGGGAATTTATACAAGTTTCACAATATCTAAAACCATACGCCTCAACAGAATAAACCGTTGAAAACAAGACATCCCGACCATTGAAAACACTTATAGCATTAAAACAAAGCTCGCTCCCCATACCAAGCAAATCACACTGAAAACAATCTTTGGCTTTTGAAGCGTAAATCACATCCCTCAAATCCTCACTGTCCGTAACATCAAAACACTTGGTGCAATTTTTGCTGTTTTTAATATAATCCCCCACGCAATCCTGACATCCGACATTATGGGCATACTTAACAATTCTATTTTCACGCATCTCCAAAAACCGCCTGAAAATCATATCAAAATCACTATGTTTGCCGGTAATCATCTGCGTTTTTTTTCTAAAATACTCATTTTTTTCATACTTTTTGTTTTCAATACAAAAAGACTGATTTCTTAAATTGAAGCACAAAATACATTCGGTACACCCAATCAAATCCTCGGAGAAATAACACTGCGAACAATTATTCGAATTCCACGAAAACTGACAGCCGTACGAATCGACAACATCCGAACAAAAATAAATAAGCTCATTTCTGTAAGAAAAATCCAAATCCAAACAACTTTTATTCTGATCGCACAAAACTCCATACATAGAATCCTCATTCATGTCACCGCCAAAAATCATATAAGAATTTTTATTCCCGTAAGACATATTGCAGTACTCGCTGTTAAAAGCGTTCATATTATGGATAGCAAGCCGAGGCACACTAAGTTTAAGCTCGTAAAACTGCTCAAAAAACGGCCGATTAAAATCAAAATCTTTTCCATAAGAAACTGCATCCCATTTATCGCTGTAATAATAATCAGATTTATAAACTTTATATGGAGATTTGGGATGATATAAAGACACCACTATCTCGCCGGTTGGATCACACTTTCTGCGATAAAAAACTCTGTCATTTCTAAAAGCGAGCCTCTGCATGTGCATGCATCTTGAACAAATATCAAAAGGCTCAAATCCGAACTTATGGAAGTTTTTTATATCCGCATCTTCCCAAACAAAAGAATTTGAACAAGTTTTACAAACTTTATTTAACGGCATATGTACCTTAATTTAACCCCAAATACCACAATCCGACAAGCACAAAAACT
This sequence comes from Candidatus Peregrinibacteria bacterium RIFCSPLOWO2_01_FULL_39_12, assembly GCA_001787455.1. Lineage (GTDB taxonomy): Bacteria > Patescibacteriota > Gracilibacteria > UBA1369 > LOWO2-01-FULL-3 > 2-01-FULL-39-12. The sequence continues at coordinate 1,898 of MFXA01000026.1, forward strand.
AAAGCGCAAGCCTTGGATAGAAGCCCAAACGCATCAACAGGCTCACGCGGAATCGCCGAAAAAATTCTGGAAAAAACATGCCCGAAAATAAATACAAACAAAGGCTGTATTCCTATAATCACAGAAGAAAGAGAAACACTCCCAAGCGTTAAAGCATAAGCGAAAGAGACTGAACCGCCCACACCAATAAAAAAACTTAAACTCATAAGAAACCAGCCAATGCGCGGAACACCCTTCAAATGAGAAAAAACTTTTTTAGATTGAGATGGGAACAAAAACAATAAAAATGCGGGAAGGCTTCCGCCGGCTAAATAAACAATCATGGCTTCCCAAAAAGAATGGAAATTTGGCGAAATATATTTAAACACAACATCGGAAACCGACCATCCGACAACCGACAAAAAAATCAAAAAAAATGCTACACTCACCTTCCATTTGGTTTCAATTTTTTTCACTGCGGCAAATAGACTTCCGATAAAAATAAGGACAAAAGCTATAAGTTGATTCATCCCCAGCCGCTCGCCAAAAAAAACTGCGGCGATAATGAAAGTTACAATCGGAAGCGTTTGCATAAACAAAACAACCCTGCTTGTCTCCTCGGAGTTAAGAGCTTTGTAATAAAAATAAAAAGGGACAGTCCAAAAAATACCGGCAAAAAATATCAACCAAAAAGAAGAATTAATTTCGAATTGATATCCGAATATAAATATTAAAACAATAACGGGGATAAGCCTGATCGCACAAAAAAACCACGTAAGAGCAGAATCACTGCCGACATAATTTCTTCTGACGCCGGTATCTATGACATTCGAACAAGCCCATAAAATTGGCGCAAGTATCGTAAAAAATATCCACTCAGACATGAGGCGAAATTAACACAAACCTTGTCGCCGCACAAGATTTGCCACACTAGATTGGGGGCATCCCTCCTCTATTTTTTCACTATCCAACCCCAAAGCAAGGTCAAAACATATCCAACCACATACCCTCCTACAAATGCCATAACGACAAGCTCTAGTCCCGTAAGCCAATTAAACGCAGTAATTGTGTACCCTGTATCTTGCATGAAATGCATGGAAAGAAGCCAAGTCACTAACTTCTGTGCAACACCAGCCCCAACAAGCACAACCCAAACAAGATGACACAAACCGGCAACCACGCCTACGAAAAGCCCGACGTTATTTTTACTAACCATAGAACAGGGGTTAAAAATTATTAGACTAATTATAGATCTTTAACGGAAAAATACAAGGAAGTTCACCCTACTTCGTAAATTGCACTGTGGAAAGAATCTTATCGTAAACCTTTTCATCTTTAGAACTGTAGCTCCCGGAAGAACCAATCTGCAACCCAAATATATAAAAATAATTCCCCTTTTTCAAATAAGTCAGAATATGATTAAACCCGGCAGCATCGGCATATTCAACACGTTTAACAGCAGACACTTTAGCAACCTTAATCTTTTTAGTACTTATAATTTTATCCTTATACTGCCCTCCCATGGCTTCTGAATTTTCTTTATCTCGAACTTTCATCCATTTAGCCAAAGTTTGTTTTTTGTCAGACGTCTTAATCCTACTTGAACCGAAACCATTTCCATTAGCAGGCATGAAAGAAACAAAGTCCGGAAAACTGTCATCAACAGTCCAATCGGCGGGATATTTCAAAGTTAAACCCATGGTTAATTTGCTGTCATATAACTTCCAGCTGGCAAAAGACTTTAAAGTGTCCGTTTGCGCATCTGAAGCAAAGTAACCTCGGGAAAAATAAAAAATACCAGCAATAACTGCAAGGACAATTAACAGCAAAATAATGACTTTTTTCATGGATGGATTGTTATATTTTAACCCAGTCTTTAAAAGATTTTGGCCAGCCTAATAAAAGAAGAAGAGCAAGCGGAGCACCCCAATTTGCCGAACGTTCCACAAAATCCCAAATCGGTTCACCTACAATCGGACGCAAAAGCGCAGTCCAAAAGCCCCAGAATATCATCCAAAGTAGAAGAATACGGATAGGTTTTAAAAGAACCAAAAATGCAAGAGTGGTATCTATAAGCCCAACAATAAACAAAAGTTTAGTCGCCAGAACAGTGTCGGTAATACCAAAAATGGAAAACCACCCAATCCAGGTTTCCTTACCTTGCAGTGCAAAAACTCCATGCCCCAAAAACTCACCTGCGACCGAAATTCTTAAAACCCATTCGATAAGTTTTGTATTCACGAAGATTATTTTACAAATCTTCACATGCAAATGCAAGAAAATAGCGGCAAATGCGACGACAGATACTATGCAATAGCAGACTTTAAGGAACCCTTAAAACTCTAATCGTCACATTAGTTTTGCCATGTCACCCCACCGCATCCAAATAACATTTCTCGCAGTACACAGGTTCAATCCTTTTTGGATTATATGTCGTCATAATATCAGCACTGCATTTGCCGCACTTTCTTTTCCAAAGAGCCCAAGGATTTCTTAAAGCCATCCTTTCTTTATGCCTTTGACTCGGGGATTTTCTCGGGATTGGAAGATTCTTCATCTTCAAAAATTTCAATTCCTGCGGAATAATTTTATATGGTTTCTTTGTTGTCTCACAAACTAAAATTTGCTTGCAGATATCCTCATCAGCTTCCTTCTCATCATCAGGGATTTTGGATTCCGGTCCACTGTACGTTTTGTCAGTTTCATCATCAAACCACTTCCATCCTCTCTTCAAAACTTCTTCCTTCTTAAAAGGAAAATACTCATACGCAACACTCTCATTATAAGCATACGCAGACAAATTAATCGGGAAAAATTCACCCCATTGTTTATTTTTAAGCTCGGCTTCACTCGAACTGGCATAGCCAGATTCTCGTTCGCCTACGCGCTCGCCCCGTAGGCTCGCAACTTTCCCTCCCATATGTCGAACTATTCGCGGAACAAGTTCTTCATACTCCTCCTTCGTATATTGCTTATTCAAAATACAATATTTCTTATGCCTAAGCGCAATACAGCCAAACAAGTTTTGACTATTCAAACACAGTTCCGAGTAATAAATATCACTGTTATTTTCCCAACAGCCGGAACAAAAATGACAATTGACCATGTTATACGCAGAACTTGCCATTTCATGGCACCTTTCACTGCCGGTCCCACCGACAAAATCCCAATCGTAACAATCTTTCGCTTTCCAGCAATTAATCATGTACTTGCAATCCTCCAGCCCAAAACCGCTATAACATTGATAAGCGTTTCTGCAATCTTTCAAATAATCCCCTAAAGAATTTTCACAATTCACAATTTCCAGATACTTTCGCGGCTGTTTCTGCAAAAATTCTTCATATTTTTTCTTAAATTCAACAAAACCGCTGTATGTATTTAATTTAAGCTCCAATTTTTTCTTCAGAAAATTTTCGCGGCCGGCGCATTGCTCATTAAAAATACAAAATTTCTTATTCCTCAAATTCGCACAGCCCATGCAATCATTGCATCCAATCATGTTATAGCACATATACAAATCTCCAGAATTTATACATTTATGCGAGAAGTTGCAGTTATTGCATTTTTGGATATCGAAACACCCGTAACAATCAATCGAATCGTAAGTGTAATCACAGTCAAAACAACGATAATTTCTGTCCGCAAAACGAAGATAGCAACAATCCTCATCCTCATCAGCTGTAAAAACAAGATAACAATTTTTATCGTTCATCGCCAAGTTACAATAATCACTGTTTTCATTGTTAATATTATTCAGATTCATTCTCGGCACCTGTAATTGCAGCTCTTTATACTGCTCAAAAAACGACTTATTAAAATCAAAATCCTGCCCGAAATCCACAGGATTCCACGAATCGCTCCACCAAATATGTTGATCATAAATTTTGTAAGGCTTATCCGGAGAATACATGGAAATAATTTGCTTACCCGAACTGTCGCACTTTCTATGGTACAAATTTATTTCATTGCGGAAAGCAAGCCTTTTTTGATGCCTGCATGCGAAGCACAAAGTGGGAACGGGCATCTCAAGCTTTTTACCGCCAATAGCAGGCGAAATCATTTGATAAAACTTTAAATCTTCGGCACCAATCGAAAACTGATTTTTACAATTCTTACAGGTAGAGTTCATGGAGCTTTTAGGTTTAATAAGGGATAATATAGTACTTCAACGAACATTATAATACCTATTCCATCCTAGGAGGCAACTGGCCGTGGAACTCCATGTAAGAAACTATTGAACTCTTAACATGATCCACTACCTCTTTAAAAACGAGATAAACATTTATGACGACAAAGTCGCAATAATCTCCCATGAAGACCAAATCGGCGTAATAATTCAAAACAAAAACATAGCGGACACACAGAGATCAATCTTCGAACTCGGCTTTGAATACGCAAAAATACTGGAAAAACAAAAGCTATTCCCATTCCTCTCCATATAAATTATAATAAAACTATACTTACAAAGCAAAAATGGCAGAAGATATAGAGAAAATTCTAAAATCTCAAAAAAGCTTCCTTAAGGAAAAATTTCGGGTCAAAAAAATAGGAATTTTTGGCTCTTTTGCCCGTAATGAGCAGTCGGATGACAGTGATATCGATATCCTTGTCGAATTTTATGAGCCGATAGGTTGGGATTTTTTCGATTTACAAGAATATTTAAAGAATATTCTAAAAAAAAATGTGGATCTAGTAACAAAAAAAGCCCTTAAGCCCCAAATAAAAACAACCATACTTAACGAAGTAAAATACGCATGATGGAAAGAAATTACAAAATGTATATCGATGATATTTTAGAATCGATCGAAAAAATCAAGAATTATATAAGGGCTTAAACTATGAAGAGTTTTCAGCAAAAGAGATGATTGTAGATGCCGTTATAAGAAATCTGGAAATCATCGGAGAAGCGGCAAAAAATATTCCCAACGAAATATGTGAACAATATACAGAAATACCTTGGAAAAAGATGATTGGGCTACGAAATATAGCCACTCATGCATATTTCGGGATTGACTTAGAAATCATCTGGGAAATAATCACAAAAAACCTTCCTGAAACAAAAGGGCAAATTAAAAAAATGCGAAGCTAAGCGAGTATAATTTTTACGAACAACCTATAATATTTTGAAAACAAAGAAAACTGTACCCGTGTCTACTTTTTGGGGTACAGATCATGGCGGAGAGAGAGGGATTCGAACCCTCGACCCACCAAAGGCAGGTACCGCTTTTCGAGAGCGGCTCCTTCAACCACTCGGACATCTCTCCATTTACAGGTAAAAATTTTATCATAAAAGCCTGTATGCACAAAATAAACATAATTTCTGGACTGAAAAGCCGGTTATGTGCTAAAAATCACTCATATGGACATACTCAATAAAATTCTTCCGGAAGCGAAAAAGTTTTTTTTGGATGCCAGAGGCAGCCATAATTTTGACCATACTGAAAGAGTGTTGAAACTTTGCCTACACATCGGCAAAAAAGAAAAAGCCGATTTGGAAATATTAAAAATCGCCGCCGCGCTGCACGATATCGGACGTAAATTTGAAGATAAATCCAAAGGCAAAATCTGCCACGCTGAAAAAGGAGCCGACATTGCGCGAAAAATCTTAAAAAAATACAACTTTCCTTCACTCAAAATAGAAAAAGTGGTTCACTGTATAGAAGCACACCGTTTCAGAAACTCTATCACCCCGAAAACTTTGGAAGCAAAAGTGCTTTTTGATTCCGACAAACTGGATAGTATCGGAGCCATAGGCATTGGACGGGCTTTTTTCTTTGCAAACGAAGTCGGAGCAAATCTGCACGAAAATAAAAGCAAAACGGAAATTTTAAAAACAAAACCATACACAAAAGACGACACGGCTTACCGCGAATTTATAGTCAAGTTGCGCCATATAAAAAATAAAATGCTAACACGTGAAGGCAGACACTTAGCCAAAGAACGACACAAGTTTATGGTGGAATTTTTTGAAAGGCTTGGAGAAGAAGTGGAAGGAGTAAAGTAAGCAACGATTATCGATTTTTCAATCTCGTCCCCAGCTGTCCGCATGCACCCGCAATCTTCTGTCCAAAAGAAAAACGCTGAACCGCTTCAATTCCGCCATCCTCCAAAACAGCCTTAAATTTTGCAATATTTTTTCCGCTGGACGGCTCAAATTTGAAAGGTGTTCGCTTCGCGAACGTTCCTTTATTAGCAAACCCTTCGGGTCTGCTTCCAGTAGGATTATATGGAATCAAATTTACAACAAACAAATTTACGAGATATTTTTTAAGCACCTTCACAAGCTCTTTTGCATTTTCAGCAGAATCATTCACATCTTTAATCAACAAATATTCGATCATCACTTTACGATTGGTTTCTTTTATATAAGCCGCAACTGCCTGCAAAACCTTCTCCAGTGAAAACCTTCGATTAACCGGCATCAATTTACTGCGCAATTCATTATTTGGAGCATGTAGAGAAATAGCCAAATTAAACTGGAAAGGTTCTTTCATGAATTTTAAAATCCCGCCTACAATTCCGCAGGTGGAAATGGAAATATGCCGCGCCGCAATCCCCAATTCTTTATTCAAAAACTTGGCGGCGGATATCATCTCATCATAATTCAAAAATGGCTCCCCCATCCCCATAAAAGTTACATTTGTCACACGTTGTCCGCTACGCTTCAATAAACGTGAAAATAAAAGCACCTGCATAACAATTTCATCCGACGTTAAATTACGTTTAAACCCCATATCCCCGGTGGCGCAAAATTCACAACCCATCGCACAACCGATTTGCGAAGACACACAAACAGTATTTCGACTATCGGAATGGTGCATTAATACAGCTTCCGCACCTTTAGTGTCCTCAAAACTAACCAAGGCTTTAATGGTTTTGCCATCGCTTGATTCAATCAGTTCGGCTTTTATTCCCAAAGGGAAATCAGTATTCAACTTTGCCCGCAAATCTTTGGGAAAAACAGTCACCTCATCCCACGATTCCGCAAAATCATTAAAAATCGCCTTAAAAGCTTGCTTAAGGCGGAATTTCGGCAAATCAGCGAAAACAGTTTTGAGTTTATTGAGATTCATCTGCAGTAAAATAGCACAAATAGTTCGCATAGAAAAGTCTGCACGGGCAGACTTTTAGATCAATTTATCGGCTTGTATAAGTCATTCAATTATCAGAAATAACATAATCCGAGTTTATTATACGAACCACCAGACGAACTGCTTAAAACTTCACCTTAAACCTCTTCAGCCTAAGCGCATTCAACACGACACTTATCGAAGAAAAAGCCATTGCACCCGCAGAAAAAATAGGGCTCAACAGCCCGAAAGCGGCTACCGGCACACCAACCGTATTATAAATAAACGCCCAAAAAAGATTTTGTTTGATATTTCGCAAAGTCGCAATCGAAAGCTCGATAGACTCAACAGCCTTCATCAAATCCCCCTTCACAAGCACTACATCGCCGGACTCAATAGCTATATCCGTTCCGGTACCCATTGCAATCCCAACATCTGCGGTCGCAAGAGCAGGAGCATCATTTATTCCATCGCCGATCATCGCCACAAACTCCCCCGCGCTTTGAAGCTCCTTCACTTTTTTGGTTTTGCCTTCCGGAGTAATTTGAGCGAACACATTATCGATTCCAACATTTTTGGCGATACTTTGAGCGACAGCGGGATTATCTCCCGTCATCATCAAAGTTTTAATATTCCTTGCATGCAGTAATTTAACTGCACCGCCGGCACCCTCTTTTTCTCTGTCCTGAAGCGCAAAAACTCCACGCTCACGACCGTCAATTGCAAAATACAAAACGGTTTTACCGTCTTTTTCTTTCTCCTCGGCCTGCGAATCCAGCTCGGCGCATCTTACAACTTTTTTATCATGCAAAAATTTCTTGCTGCCAATAAGAACTTCCGTACCACCAACAACACCAAAAATACCCTTGCCGATTACGGCTTCCGCACCTTTAACTTTCACAAATTCAACGGAAAAATCCAAAGCATAAGAAACAACGGCCTTGGCTAAAGGATGCTCGGAATTGTGTTCAAGCGAGGAAACAAACTGCAAAACTTTTTCCCTGTATCCGGATTTATCTTTCGGAGAAACCCCGTCCAGCTCAAATTTTTTATAAGAACTTTCCGGAACATCGTACAAAACAAAATCCGTCACTTTCGGCTTGCCTTCGGTAATTGTCCCTGTCTTATCAAAACAAATAACAGTAATTTTGTGCATTTTTTCCAAACTGTCGGCTTTTTTGATCAAGATACCCATTTGCGCACCGCGTCCGGAACCCACAACTATAGAAACCGGCGTCGCAAGCCCAAGAGCGCACGGACAAGCGATAATTAAAACAGCAACAGCGGGAATAATTGAAGTAGCAACATCACCGCTTACATACCACCATCCCAAAAACGCAAGCACGGCAATTAAAATAACAATCCATACAAAATATTGCGATACGCGGTCAACAAGTTTTTGGATGGGAGCTTTGCTCATTTGCGCCATTTCGACAAGCTTAACCATTTGAGAAAGGACAGTATCGCTGCCAATTTTTTTCGCCTGCATTACAAAAGAAGTATTGCCGTTAACGGTTGCACCTATAACACTGTCGCCATCTTTTTTATCAACAGGCATGCTTTCTCCGGTAATCATGGACTCATCAATAGTCGCAGCACCTTCGAAAATCACACCGTCAACCGGAATTTTTTCTCCCGGCTTAACCATAAGCCTGTCCCCTATTTGCACATCCTTTATCGGCACATCTTTAAAATGCCCGCCGGAAGAAGCAACATGGGCAAATTTAGCCTGAAGCCCGACAAGTTTTCGTATAGCTTCGGAAGCGCTACCTTTTGCTTTCGCTTCAAGATAATGCCCTAGCGCGACAAAAGTCGTAATAATGGCGGAATCCATAAAATACTCAGCCCCGCTCATCGAATACACAGTATTATAAGTGGAATAAATAAAAGCCGCTCCGACTCCAACCGCAACAAGAGTACTCATATTCGGTCTTCCTTTAAAAATAAAAGGCGGAATTCCCTGAACAAAAAACTCCTTGCCTGTGTACATAAGAATAAAAAGCGTAACAACAAGCATTGTGTAATGCTCGTACTTAAAATCAATCGCAAAAGCCAACATCAAAACAAAAATACTGGCAACCATACCAAACACAACTTTATAAAACCTTCTCTTTATATCTTTTTTGCTTTCCATTTGCATATGATCGTGCTCGCCGGAACCACCATCACCGCCGCCATCACCGTGAACACCCATATCATGACCACCATGACCGCCATGCCCGCTATTCCCTTCATCACTGCCGCCCGAATCCTCCAATAAATAAGCATGATAACCCGTATCTTTAATTTGCTTAACAATATCTTCCGGAGTAAGCAAAGCATCGTCATACATAACTTCAGCTTTTTCAGCGGCGAAATTTACAGCTATATGATGAACTCCCTTCATCTTCGAAACATCTTTTTCAATATGAAGAACGCATGAGCCGCAATTCATATCCGTAATTTTGAAAATTTTCGTTATATGCATAATTTAACAGCAGTTATCCAATTTTTTAATTATAGAAGAATCTTTGCCAGATTTTTCCTGCTCCTTAACAACATCGTCATGGGTTGTTCCCTGGAAAAGAAACGTAGCCAAAGAAACCAAAATAACAAACAAAACAGCGATCATCAAAACCCAGTCAAACTTTTTTTCAAGGAGATTAAAAACAAAATAAAATCCCGAAATAACAATCGCCAAACGCACAAACCAAAAATTCCTTATACTTCGTTTTTTATAAGCAGCCTCCATTTTATACATAAAACCGGCGACACTCATCCCCATCAAAATACCAAGCGAAATCAATGACACACTTTCTCCAATCAGCCACAAAACCAACAAAATAATCCAAGTTGCACTCACCGAGGCGCAAACAGCGCAAACATTAAACGGCAGTTTTGGCTGGATATATGGCTTTATAAACGCAACAAAAAAATAAATAACGGGAATTGTGATAAGAGGAATTAAATTTTGTTCAAGCAAGATACTCATACTAGGTAAAAAATTTAAGAATAATAACTCCAAGAGCGATCATGGTTAGCCCGATAATAATTTTAGACATTTTGGATTCCTTGCGCTCCCATTCCTGAAGTTTTTCAGTAGCTTTCGCATTGCCGGCAAGAGCGAGAATAATTAAAAGAGGCGAAATGAATATAAAATTATACCAAATCATCCACCAAAGCCCCTGCACATAAGTTTGCGAAGAAGCCAAAAGCCCGATAACAGCGACATATATTCCTCCGGAACAAGGGAAAGTGCAAAGTCCGACTATAAATCCTCCGATAAAAGCCGCCGGAACCGTAGCTTTATAAAGCCACTTTTCAAGAACAGCCTTTGTATTTAAAGGAATTCTTAAACGGATTGGAAACCTCGGAAACACAATCCCAAGAAGCTGGATAATACCAAGTCCGATAACAAGATAAGAGCCGATATAAGCCATTAAATGAGGCGCCCCACTAATCACTATCGCCTGCGCGATCCCTATTCCAATCAAAAAATACGCAAGATAAATGGCAAAAATATACACAAGACTAACTTTCCATATACTTCGCGTTGTTTTTTTTATGGAAAACAAAAACGCTATAAAGAAAAGTAAAACGGCGATAGCGCAGGGATTTATTCCGTCCAAAAACGCACTTGAAGTAATAAGCGCAAAAAACCCCCAAAATCCGGAAGGAGTGGATAAAATTTGATCCCCACCCCAAGTTTTATGCCAGTCCAGATAAGTTGTAATAGGCTCGTCAATAGGATATGTTTTCACTTCGCCTTTAAAATCCCATACCTTGTAATTTTCGGCATGCCCGTGCATTTCATCCTGATAAACAAGAATTTTCTCATATTCATCCGGATGCTCCAGCAAATACCGCATTATTTCTTCGGGAACATGCCCGCCGATTAGAAGTTTGTCATCCACAAAAGCCTCAATATGGCTTTGCAAATCAAACGGAACATTCCATTTTTCATTATATTCATTAAGGGTTTGACGGTTTTCCTTCTCATTTATATAGTCTTTATTTAAAACGGAAAATCCATATTCTCCGAAGAAAACGGGATATGTTTGCATGACAAGCTCGCCGCAATCTTTGCAGGCTTCGTTGAAGAAAACAACAACAGATTTATCACTGAAACCTTTGCCGGCTTCACCTGAGCCGGAATTGCCGGAAACTTCCCTGACAACATTTCCCATCAATTCAATCGCAACTTCCGGATTCTCCGGATCGGAAGTTTTTAAATAAATCTCTCTTACAATCTCCCCTGATTGATCGGCATGAGCGTTTGGATCAAAAGTAACAACCATTTCCCTTTTGGAAGAAGCCGGCATATCGGACAAATCCATTTTCGCAACAGTGCACCCGCAGCTTGTCGAAAGCTTGTTGATTTTAAGAATTTCACCGCCAACATTTTCAACCGTAAAAGTGGTGGACACCAATCCTTTTTCCGGATATACATCCCCAAAATCATAAGTTAAAGGAGAAACCTTAACTGACCCGCCGCTGTATAGCTCCGCCGGAGGCGGAGTGACCGAAGCGTGTGCGACATGAGTAGTCGAAAAAACAATAACAAACAAAAAAGACATCAAAATCCACTTTTTAAAACCCTTAATCATAGAAATAAATTACAAAAAATAAATAATTACTTGGTAATTCCCATATGCTCTTGCATCTTGTCCAGCATATAAGATTTCCATTGATCGGAAGTTGCAAGTCCGCTGACATCGTCATCGTTCAAATCATTCATCATGGATTCCCAGTTGTAAGCCTTGCCTCCATACGTACCGCCCATCATTGACCGCATGCCTTTCCAACCCCAGCCCGCAGTTAAAAGAACACCAATAATACCAATAACCGCAAGCCAAAGAGTCCAGTCCTTAAGCTCCTTTTCTTTCATAAACTTTATCGCCCAAACAACCAAAAAAACCACGGCGAGAAAAATAATAACACCAAAAACCAGATGAAAATTCCACCAAAAGGCGGAACCGTACAGAGAACTTGTATTCATCATAATAAGATAGATTAAAAAAATAAATTTATATGTTATTTTGCAGATTCTTGGATAGGTTCAACAACTTTTCCGCTTTTTAAATCTTTATACGCAAGACCCATCGCATCAAGCTTGCGCAAAACAAAACTACCATCGCTTTCTATGCTTCCGACACTGCCCCATGCAGAAACAAATTGCTCATAATATTTTGCATCCGCAGACAAAATCATGGTGGGAACACTCGTAACATTGTATTTTTCAACAAGCTCATTTCCTGTATCGTCGGAAACATCAACAAGAGATTCCTTTGCAACATAAATGCCAAACTTTGAAAGGATAGGTTTTTGCACGGAAAGAACATCGTAACAGTTTTTACAACCGTCATCGACAATAAACGTAACGGTAACTTCGCCAAACATTTTACCGGAATCCAAATCAAAATATGGAGGAACAGCCTGCTCCATAACAAGCGCATCCTCATCTACAACAACACCGCCCAACTTTTTAACGGATTCTGAAAAAGAGGTTTTTATTTTCTCATCAGATTCAAAAATCAAAACAGGCAGTTTTTTTATCGCATATTTTTTAATCAATTCTTTGGCATCCTCATCGGCATAAGACATTTGAATATCCTCGGAAATTTCCACATTTTTAGATGCAAAATTGCTTTTGACAACATCCAAAGTTTTACATTTATCGCAACCAACAGGGGAAATTAAAGTAAGTGCACCCTCCTGCGGACGGGCAAGGTCAAGAGCTTCATCCAATTTCCCATCCACAATAAAAGTAAACAGTCCCATCGTCACAACATTTACAGCAAGAACAACAATAAGGATAAAAACAAGCGCATTGGAAAAACCCAAAACAGCGCGATTTTTGATAGATTTTTGCATCTCATTCATAAGTTATTTATTATTTTATATTGCATCTAATTAACATCCTCCCACCATATCTGGAGCACCACTAGAAGCCGCCGCGGCTGATCCTCCAAAAGATATGTTCGCTTCACCAAGCCTGCTTGTTAAATCAAAAAGCAGATAAGTTTGGTAAGAAAGAACCAAAACCGACGCTATAATGACCGATAAAAAAACTTTTGATGATACCATATATAAATTTTGTTAAATATTAGGGAACCTCTTTAACATCCTCCAACCATATCGGGACTTTTATCGTAAGGAACAAAACCGGATTTTTTAGCCTCTTTTTGCAAATCTGCAAATTCTTTCTTGTCCAAATACTGTGTAAGATAACGGATATCAGCGGTAAATTTTGAGATGTCCCCCGCCAATTCCTTTGCCATGCGCTCCTGCATTTGTTTCGGGAAATACAGCCCTTTTTGCCTCATAAGTTCATAAGCGATATCGGCATCGCTCATTTCCGGATAATTTCTAATCAAATAAGCGGCAGTCCCCCTCATGGCGATAGAGTGCGCACATCCGCATGTTGGAGAACCGTCTTCCCTGACAAGAGTTATAACGCCGCAACAAAATTCACATGTAACGGTAGGTTCGGTCCCGATCTTTATATAACGCTTCAGCTCCGTATCATTGAGATCAATAGGCGCGGAACCCTGCATAGGAGCCATTTTCGACAACTTCCCGATTGAAGTGTTTATTGCGGAAACATTCGAAAAATCCAATCCCAGCTCAGCACCATAAAAAGGATTGACAGTTGGCGTAACAAGAACAGCTATATCACGGGAAAATTCTCCGGAAAGCTCAATTTCTTTCCCGCTCTGACCGCCCATAAGCTTTTCGCCAAGCTTAACAGCGAGCACTTGGTTGTTCATAAACAAAATAGCGACAACGACAATCAAAAGAGTATTTAAAAAATGTGATTTATCAACAGGATGAATTTTTTCATCTTCAAATCTTTCCAATAAAATCAAAATAGCTACAAGAATTAAAATTCCTGCGACTAATCGGAACCACCAAAAATAAGGAGATACAACCGCAAGCGTGGCGGACATCCCAAAATATGACAAGAAAAATACCGGACACACCGGACAAAGAAGCGTAAACAAAGAAGTTAAGCCGGACAAAGAACCGATTGCACAAGAAGCAACTCGAGCCCGCCTTACAATAATAAACAGCGCAACACCGAACCCGAAGAAAACGGAAAAGAAACCAACAAAAAGCATATCAAAAACCGTAACAGGATTCATATAGGCGATTCCATAATTAAAAAACGGGATAGTCCAAAGTCCCAGAAAAAAAGTTTGCAAAGCGAACATCACAAACCCGCTGATGATAAGTATCAGCCAAAACCGCAAGCTCGATATAAGTATTTTTAATTTATGCATGTACATGTTCTTTTATACAACAAGCCATATTTTTATGTTGATTCAACTTTACCATCATATATATAACTCCACCAATATTTATCAAAACACCAAAGCCCAAAAACCAATTTTGATAATTCATAAAAGAAGCAAAACCGATAAGACCGAGAAAAGGAAAAATATTCACAAGATAATGAGCACAGCACGCGACCATAGCGCCAATATTTACACCAGCCGAAGCTCCAACCATTTTTAAACTGTTTTCTCGTATAACCAGCCTGATTTTTTGGAAGAAATACATCTGCAAAGCAAATCCCAGCAAAAGCGGTATAATTAAAAACCATTTATCCACAAAAAACTCCAGGGGATAAAACTTGTCAAAAGTCGTCAAAAAAAGAATCAAATAATAAAACCCTGTCATCCCCGCTAAACTAATCGCGCTAAAAATATACGGACTCACAAAAACAAAAGTTAAAAACTAAAAATCCAAAGTCACTTCTCCGACAGGCAAACCGCTTATAACCAAAGGACTTGGGGATGTACCTCCCTGAAAAGTTAAAAGACCCGTTACATGATGCCCGCCGGCAGCATCAGAAAACATTTTCCAAGCAACCGCCGCTTGTCCATCCAGCTTAGACATCAACTTATAATCAAATCCTGTTAAGTCCTCGTTATGATTATCCAGAGTCAGAACAATAAATATATCTCCACCAACCGGATTGATATCATTCAAATCATCACCGTATTTTCCTTTAAGCTCAGAATAATTTTCAGTTGTCACACGTTCAGCCTCAAAATTTATATAATCAACTTGTTGAGATGCCTTAGTTCCGACACTATCTCCTTCAGACACTTTTTCATCAGACACTTTTTCAGTCCCAACTTCAGGCTTCCCATTAGGATACTTCGCCGCGAAATCATCCTTATAAAGAACATTTCCGGATAATGTCAGTTCGGTAACATTGCCGCTAACAACATTACCACTGTGTCCATGTGAAGCCGCCGGTTTCTTGGCATAATTCCCATTGGAAACAGAACTGGTCGTAATTGTAATAAACCTATCAATAGGACCAACCGCATCCGGACCATGCGCAAGAGGATCAAAAACAGCTTTCACGGTAAATTCTTCACCCGGAGCAACAATACCTCCCCAATTTACGGCTTCATGCATACCAAAAGCCGGGGAAGGAGTAGAATCACTCAAAGTAATTGTCGCAGTCGTGCACATGCAGGATGTATTCGCGGTTTTAATTATCAAATCGCCATCCCCGTCATTTTTAAATTTGAATAATGGCGAATCCACATTCCCTCCCTGAATATCGATATCCCCCCAGTCAAAAGTAACATTCCCGAGAGGAACAATTTTACCGCTTTCGGTTTCGTCCAATCGCGTTATATCCACAGAACCACTGGAACTGCAGGCGGTAGCAACAAAAATAGCCGAAAGGACAGCACCGCCAAATAAAATTTTTCTGGCGTGATTTTTCAAAAATGTTTTCATATTAAAATTTTTAAAAGATAATTATCTACCGGAAAGCTCCCATGATTTTACAATTTCCTTAATAAACTTTTGCCTTTCCACCGAATCTTTGGAAGTAAGTTTTTCCTTGGCGCAACTGTTTAAATGGCTTTCCAAAATAAGAGGACCAATCCCCTTCAATGAACCCTGAAAAGCCAAACTTTGCGTCAAAACATCCATGCAGTACTTGTCGTTTTCTATCATTCCCATAAGACCGTCAATTTGCCCTTTGGCTTTCTTCAGCCGATTTATGACTTTCGTTTTAAACGGATCAATCATGGTTTTAAAATATTTAAGAATTACTGAGATATACGTATACCCAGTATAGGTATTAACACTCGCACAGTCAATAGGATAAATCCCTTGAATTACAAATTCCTTACTGGTAACATCTGGAAAGTTTCTTAACCTAACAAAATCATGACAGACACTCTTTCAACCAACTATTATTTTTATTCCATTTTCGGAATAAGCTTGATCGGCCTTATTGCAGCCTATTTGCTTACTAGCCACGTTCTAAAACAAAGCACCGGAAACGAAAAAATGCAGGAAATTGCGGAAGCTATTAGGCAAGGTGCTATGGCCTTTTTGAAAAGACAATACACCACCATCTCGGTACTATCTATTGTTATGGCCGCTTTAATATTCTTCGCGTATTATTTGGGAGGGAAAAACTTATCATACGGATGGCACACAGCGGTAGCATTCATGCTTGGCGCTATAGCATCGGGAATTTCGGGATTCGCAGGCATGTACGTATCTGTAAAAGCAAACTTGCGCACTGCCGCAGCAGCCGAATCAAGCATCAATCAGGCTTTAAAAGTTGCAATAAGAGGAGGAGCGGTTTCCGGAATACTTGTAGTCGCCCTTTCACTTCTTGGAGTTGGCGGACTTTTTTATTTTTACGGAGGGTTGGATAACCCTACTGAAGTTCCTTTACTTATAGTCGGATTCGGCTTTGGAGCTTCATTCGTTGCCTTATTCGCCCAGCTTGGAGGAGGAATCTACACAAAAGCTGCAGATGTTGGAGCGGACTTGGTTGGAAAAGTTGAATCGGGAATTCCCGAGGATGATCCTCGGAATCCGGCAGTTATCGCAGACCTGGTTGGAGATAACGTAGGCGATTGCGCAGGTCGTGGCGCCGACTTATTTGAATCTACAGCGGCGGAAAATATAGGAGCAATGATACTTGGAATCGCACTTTTTCCGACATTCGGATTAAAAGGAATTATATTCCCTCTTGTAGCACGCGCATTCGGACTCATCGCATCAATTATCGGAGTATTAACGGTTAAAATTAAGGAAAATCAGGATCCAATGAAAGGCTTGAATAAAGGTTACGCAGTAACAACATTCTTTGCGATTTTAGGATTTTTGGCTGCAACATACTTACTATTAAACCCGACAGAACAACCTGTTTCCGCATTGCCGGTATGGCTATGGTACTTTTTGGCGGGAATGGTTGGCATCGTAACAAGCATCCTCTTTGTATATATCACCCAATACTATACAGAATACAAATACAGACCGGTTAAAGAAATTGCACAATCATCGGAAACCGGAGGCGCAACAAACATCATCAGCGGATTTGCAGTAGGGCTTGAATCTACAGGACTTCCGGTATTGGTTATTTCAGCCGCACTTTTGGGATCATATTTCCTTGGAAAATCATCCGGACTTGAATCCGGCGGATTATATGGAACAGCTGTTGCGACAATGGGAATGCTGTCTACAGCCGCATATATTTTAGCGATGGACAATTTTGGTCCGATTACAGATAACGCCGGAGGAATCGTTGAGATGTCAAAATCTCCGGAAGAAATAAGAAAACGAACAGACCGTTTGGATTCAGTCGGGAACACAACAAAAGCATTAACCAAGGGATACGCCGTTGGATCTGCCGCATTGGCCGCATTCCTTCTTTTCTCAGCATACTTGGAAGAAGTGGGAATAGAATCAATAGATTTGGCAAAACCAATGGTATTTGTGGGAGGATTACTCGGCGCAGTTTTAATATTTGTTTTCTCCGCATACGCAATTCGGGCAGTGAGCCGCGCAGCTTACTACATAATCAATGATGTAAGAGATCAATTCAAAAACCATCCGGGTATCATGCAAGGTACGGAAAAACCGAACTATGCAAGATGCGTAGACATCTGCACGAAAGGCGCATTAAAAGAGATGGTTCTTCCGGGCTTGCTTGCAGTAATAGTTCCAACAGCAATCGGATTTATACTTGGACCTGAGTCGGTTGGCGCAACCTTAATGGTCGGAACAATCGCAGGAATAATCCTTGCACTTCTTTTAAACAACAGCGGCGGTGCATGGGACAATGCCAAAAAGTACATTGAAACCGGCGCACACGGCGGGAAAGGCTCATTTGCGCACAAAGCGGCAGTAGTCGGAGATACCGTTGGAGATCCGTTCAAGGACACGGCAGGTCCATCTTTACACGTACTTATAAAATTACTATCAACTTTGACATTGGTACTCGCCCCACTCTTCTTGATACTGCATCAATAGGATTCAAGGCTTGTATAGCAGCCATGTTGAAGACAATCGCGAGGTTTCGCGGCCACGGACTCGCCACAGGCGAGGAGCGAAACCGAGCGCTTAGCGAAGCTTCACTCGGCGGGTGAAGCAAGCGTGTCTGAAACGTGGCTGCCATACAAGCCTACACCTTTACAATCTTAATCCTCTTTTCCATCGATTTGGGATAGTCCTTATAAATCCCGACGCGATAATCCTTGTCTAACTGCAATTGATCATTCCCATATCTTCTAAATGCAGTTTCGGGATAATATTTAAGTTTCCCAATCGCCTCGAAAACTTTTTGAACATCCGAATACGCAAGAGAATCCTCAAGAAAATCATTATTATCAACTTCATGAAGAAGAATCAAAACAAGATACAAAGAAATCGTTAACACCCCAATAACAATACCAGCCAATACCTCGCCGGTGCGTAGCGTAAACAGCAAAAATACCAACGCGGAAGCCAAAGCCGTCAAAATAACCCAATGTATTCTATGAACAACCCGAGGAGCCGAAAACGCAACAGAATGGAGAGTTTTGATTAAACTAATCTTTGCTTCATATAAATGATCTAACGCAACCATCCCTTTTGGGTCGGAAACCTTAACCTCGATAGAATCAACAACATCAATCACATCATGAAGCTCCTTGCGTGTTTTATTTGCATATTCAAGCAACGGATAATCCACTGCCGCAATAAGATAAGCATCAATCACATCCCCAAGTTTTTTCTTCATCGAAGGTTGAACGGATACACCTAAACTGAAAAGCGCTATCAAGTAAGCAGTTTCTTCCGCCAAATGAGACTGTAGATTCAAATAATTAGCCGTAGCAGCAGCTATAAAAAAACCGACCAAAATAACAAAAATCATAGAAAAGATAGTGGCAAAAGTAGACACGTCAAACCCAACCGCATAGACAGGAACAACAAACGGCAAACCAAATAGAACAACCGGAATCAAAAATTTAACAAAAACTTTTTTAACGACAAACAACATATCGGCTAAAAATATATCAATTTCAAACACCCATTTCAAGACTAATGATGAGCCGTTGTCGCTATCTTCAAAAAAACCAAAGTTAAAAAGGAAAACACAAGCGCCTGCACAAATCCGACAAAAAGCTCCAAGCCGTAAAAAGGAAGAGGCACCACATAAGGCACCAAAAATGAAATAACCAAAAGCAAAACTTCTCCCGCAAAAACGTTTCCAAAAAGACGGAAAGAGAACGAAATCATTTTGGATAATTCCGAAACAAGCTCAAGGAATCCGACAAAACACCCGATAGGATCTCTAAAAGGATTAACAAAAAATTTACCGCCGTATTTCTTTAAACCAAGGAATGCAAATCCAAAAATCTGGATGGAAGTGACAGAAATCAATGCGAGAGCGAGAGTCATATTAACATCGGCATAAGTGGATCTTAAAATCGGAACAAACACTTCGTGCCCTTCATGCGTTTCCCAAATTCCAATACTTCCAAATCCGGGGAAAAGCCCCATCCAGTTTGAAATAATCACAAAGAAAAATATTGTCATCACAAGAGGAAAGAATTTGCGTGTTTTCTTCTCGTCACCCACTATCCCGTCAAAAAAATTGAAGAATCCGCCAATAAGAACTTCGGCAAGATTTTGAATCCCGCTCGGCACAAGAGCGTACTTCCTTCTTCTAACAAGCAGAGCTATAACAAGCCAAAAAACAATAGTCATCATGGATGCAATGAGAGTATTGCGAACCTCAAAACTTCCTATATGTGCAATTGTTTCTGACGCTAATGTTGGTGGTATAAATTCAGCCATATTATTTATTTATCATTATTTTTTTGACCTTGGTTTGACACGGAATTGAGAACCGGCGATTATATCCTTGGTTTTTCTGTAAACAACTATAAGTCCGGATGTCATAGCCAGTACAAATCCGACAAATATGAATATCGGAAACGTATTAAGCCATTTATCCAATAACACTCCTCCAACTCCAAAAATCAGTATCGGCACAATAATCATATATCCAAGAGTGAGCGCAAGTCCGTAAGCCGACCAAACTTTCCCGTCAACCTTATTTTTAATTTTTTTATCGTCCATATTTTTCTGGTATTTTGCGGGCTACTGTTCCATACTTCCCCTATGTCCACCTCTTCTATTTTTCCTCGACACCTTTAATCTGGATAAAGCCCTTTCAAAATAAGCGACAGCTTCGGTATAACCCTCAGCATCCTGCCTCTTTTCTGTCATAAGTTTTCTAGCTTTTTCTTTTGCTTCCTCGGCGCGCTTCTCATCAATTTCTTCGGCACGTTCAGCCGCGTCGGTTAAAAGCATCATAGATTTTCCATCAACTTCCAAAACTCCTCTCGTCACAGAAAAATATTCAATATTCCCATCTTTTCTGATTTTTAATTCTCCCGGCTGAATCGCTGAAATAATAGGAACATGATTAGGCAAAACAGTAATTTCTCCCTGAACCGTAGGAAAAGAAACACTTTCAACCTCGCTATCATAAATAACTTTTTCCGGCGTAACTATTTTTAAACCCATCTTTTTCTTCATATAAAAATTTTTACTTTTTTTCTTTCATAACTTCATCTATGCCTCCTCTCATGTAAAAAGCGCCCTCATCCATATCATCACACTTCCCGTCCAAAATTTCTTTAAATCCTCTCACTGTGTCCTTCAATGAAACATATTTCCCTTCGCGTCCGGTAAACGTTTCAGCAACAAAGAAAGGCTGTGACAAAAATTTCTGTATCTTGCGCGCACGTCTTACAGTCAACTTATCTTCCTCGGAAAGCTCCTCCATTCCAAGAATCGCGATAATATCCTGCAAATCCTTATATCTCTGCAAAATTTTCTGAACACCGCGGGCTGTGTTGTAATGTTCTTCCCCAACTATATCGGGTGACAAAATCGTGGATGTGGAATCCAAAGGATCAACCGCAGGATAAATTCCAAGTTCCGATAAGCTTCTTGAAAGAACCACCGTAGAATCCAAATGCCCGAAAGTCGTGGCTGGCGCAGGATCCGTAAGATCGTCAGCAGGGACATAAACAGCCTGAATTGAAGTGATCGAACCTTTTTTTGTAGAAGTGATTCTTTCCTGCAAAGCACCCATTTCAGTCGCAAGAGTTGGCTGATACCCCACAGCTGAAGGAATACGTCCGAGCAAAGCCGAAACCTCGGAACCGGCCTGCGTAAAACGGAAAATATTATCTATAAACAAAAGCACATCCTGCCCCTCTTCATCACGAAAATATTCCGCCATTGTAACACCTGTGAGACCAACCCTTTGGCGCACTCCCGGCGGTTCGTTCATCTGCCCGAACACAAGAGTTGTTTTCTCCAAAACACCGGTTCCCTTCATCTCATGATAAAGGTCATTTCCCTCGCGGCTTCTTTCCCCCACTCCCGCAAATACGGAAAATCCTCCATGCTCCTGAGCGATATTTCTTATAAGCTCCATGATAACAACTGTCTTCCCAACTCCCGCTCCTCCAAAAAGACCGACTTTCCCTCCTTTAATAATAGGACAAATCAAATCTATTACTTTTATGCCTGTTTCCAAAACTTCCGTTTCGGTGGATTGCTCATCAAAACCTGGAGGAGGTCGGTGAATCGGATAATGTTTTTTTGATTGAACCGGCTCCTTGTCATCCAGCGGATTGCCAAGCACGTCAAACATACGACCAAGCGTTTCACGGCCTACGGGAACGGTAATCGGCGCACCAAGATTTTTAACTTCCTGGTTTCTTTTCAAACCGTCCGTTGTCCCCATCGCAACAGTTCGGACAGAATTTCCGCCAAGATGCTGTTGAGTTTCCAAAATCAACTTTTCTTTGCCTACATCAACCTGCAAAGCATCATATATTTTTGGAAGATCCTCCCCTGTAAACGAGCAGTCTACAACCGCCCCGATAATTTGCGTAACTTTTCCAGACATATTTTTTCTTGTTATGTTAATAGTAAAGAACTCGCGGCGATTTCGGCAATTTCCGATGTGATAGCCGCCTGGCGAGCTTGATTATAAGTTAAAACCAATCCATCCAATAAATCCGTTGCGGCCTGCGTGGCGTTTTGCATGGCAACCATTCTGGCGCTGTGTTCCGATGCCGCAGCCTCAAGAACAGCTTGATATATCTGCATCTCCACAAGCTGGGGAATAATATTTTTCAAGATATATTCGGGAGAAGGCTCGAGTTTATATTCAATATCTTTTTCTGTTATTTTAGCAACCTTCCCGAATTTTGATCCCAGCTCCTGAAGCATCTCTGAAAAAGTTTCCACAGAAAACGGAAGAAGCGCCTTAACAACAGGTTTTTGGACAAGCGTGGAAACAAAGTCGGGATACACAATCGCAACTTCGTCATAATCCCCTTTCTCGAAACCCTTCATCGCAATTCTGCTTATCGCAAGCGTATCCGAAAATTTCGTATTAAGTGAAAACGCAGGGAAAACAAACTCAACATTTTTCCCGATTCTTCTTAAAAATTCAGCACCTTTTTTACCGGAAGCGGCAAAAGAAATCTTCGCATTTGGATACTTTTCTTTTAATCTGTCCAAAAGTTTTGAAACTTTCCTGAATAAATTTGCGTTAAGCCCTCCACACAAACCTTTATCAGTTGTGAAAAGGACAACAAGGATATTTTTTCTTTCCCTCGACTTAAAAAAAGCATGAAGATTGGAATGTTTTTTGGATAATTTGGACAAAATAGAAAACGCCAAATATCCGTAAGTTCTAAGCCTTACAGCATTATCAACGGCTTTTTTCATCTTTGAAGTGGCAACAAGTTCCATAGCCTTTGTAATCTGGCGGGTAGACTTGATAGACTTAATCTTTCTCTTTATGTCCTTTACCGAATTTGGCATGACAAAAAATCTTTAAGTGCTGATTTTAATCTTTCTTCAAGTTCGGGAGATAATTCCTTCTTCTCTTTTATTTCTTTCAAAATATCGGAATATTTCGCTTCAAAAAACTTATACAATTTTTCTTCGCATTCCTTAACTTGCATTACAGGAACTTTCTCGAAATAGTCGTTGATTCCCGCATACAAAACCACAACCTGTTTTTCAACGGAAATTGGAGCATACTGAGGCTGTTTCAAGATTTCGGTTAAACGATCACCTTTATTAAGCTGTTTTTGTGTAGCTTCATCCAAATCCGAGCCGAACTGCGCGAAAACGGCAAGCTCACGATATTGCGCAAGCTCAAGTTTCAGTTTTCCTGCAACTTTTTTCATAGCTTTGATCTGAGCCGCAGAACCTACGCGGGAAACAGAAAGCCCAACATTAAGCGCAGGACGAATTCCTTTATAAAAAAGGTCGGATTCAAGATAAATTTGCCCGTCGGTAATTGAAATTACATTCGTAGGAATATACGCAGACACATCACCCGCTTGAGTTTCAATGATAGGCAGAGCCGTCAAAGAACCGCCTCCGGATTTTTCATCCAGCTTGCACGCGCGTTCAAGAAGTCTTGAATGAAGATAAAAAACATCTCCCGGATACGCCTCGCGTCCCGAAGGTCTTCTTAAAAGCAGTGAAACTTCGCGGTACGCCCACGCATGTTTTGAAAGATCATCATAAATTACAAGCACATCTTTTCCAAGATCCAAAAAATACTCACCCATTGCGCATCCGGCAAACGGAGCAAGATAAGTTAACGACGCAGGATCGGAAGCCGAAGTCCTGACAATCATCGTATACTCCATGGCTCCTCTTTTCTCCAACTCGGCAACAATTTTCGCAACCTTGGATTCTTTTTGCCCGACAGCAACATAAACACAAATCATATTTTCACCTTTTTGATTTACAATCGCGTCAATTGCAACCGCAGTCTTTCCGGTTTGACGGTCACCAATAATAAGCTCGCGTTGTCCGCGCCCGATCGGAATCATGGAATCAATTGCCTTAATTCCTGTCTGCACGGGAGTATTAACAGACTTTCTTTTAATAACGCGGGGCGCAATCTTTTCAATCGGATAAAATTTGGACGTTTTTATTTCCCCCTTGCCGTCTTTCGGATTGCCAAGAGGATCAACAACACGCCCAATCAAAGCCTCCCCCACGGGAACAGACAAAATTTTGCCGGTTGTCTTAACCTCATCACCTTCTTTAATCCCTTTATCGCTTCCCAAAATAATCGCACCCACATTATCTTCCTCAAGATTAAGAGCAACACCCATCTGCCCGGAGGAAAATTCAATCATTTCCTGCGAAGCA
>MFXA01000026.1:26471-28776 GCA_001787455.1 Candidatus Peregrinibacteria bacterium RIFCSPLOWO2_01_FULL_39_12
TTTAAGAGAGTCTAAAATTTGATCTTTTACTTCCATATCGTTTTAAATTTATGAATTAATAAGTTTAATTTTAAGAATTTCCAAGTTTTTACGGATGGACCCGTCCACGACGTAATCATCAAACTCTAACTTCAACCCACCAATCATCTTTTCATCCACGAAAGCGCTCAAAATAACATCTTTGCCTAAAGCCTCACTTAATGATTTTTCCATTTCGCTCTTTTCCACTTCACTCGGATCGCTTGGAAACACCGCTTTAACACCCAATTGATTGTTTTTCTCCATCCAAACTTTTTCAAACACCGTAAAAAAACGCCTCAAAAGTTTTGTTTTCCTGTTTCTTCTCAGAATCTTTAAAAAATTTTCTATACTTTTATTGGCATCAGTCATACTCTCCTTCCCTTTCAAGGATTCAGCAAGCGCTTCAGCATATTTTCTAATTGAAATCTTCATTACTTAACAGATTTAATTTCTTCTTTTATTGCGCTCTCAAGCCTGGACTGATCATCTTTCGAAAATTCTCGTTTAAGAATTTTCTCACTGCTTAATATAATCATCTCGGCAACTTCCTTTTTAACTTCACTCATCAACTCAGCCTTTTCTTCTTTCAACTGCGCCCTATACCTCTCGGCTAAAGTGGAAATTTCTTTTTTTGCAGCCACAATAATTTTCGCATGTTCTTCTTCAGATTCTTTCTTTGCCTTTTCAACAATCGCCATCGCCTCATTGCCGGCATTCGCCAAAACTTTATCCCTATCCGCTTCTATGGCGGAAAGCCTGTCTTCTATTTTTTTGCTGTCATCAACAGTTTTTGCGATCATTTTCTTCCTGTCATCAAGAACTTTAAGAAGCGGCTTATAAATAAGCTTCGTAAGAATCACCAAAAGAATCACGAAATTAACGATCTGTGCAAGTAACAATTTCAGGTCAATACCTAATTTATCTATAAGGTCCATTTTAATTTTTTTTAAACGCCCTAAAATGCCCTATTAAAGGACTATACGAATTTGATGATAAGCGCAACAACCAACGCATAAATAGCGATAGCTTCGCAGAACGCGATAGCCAAAATCATTGCAGTCTGGATAACGCCGACAGCCTCAGGATTTCTTCCGATAGCGGTTAGCGCTCTGGAAGACAACCATCCGATAGAAATAGCCGGAGCCGCAGATCCGATCGCAATCGTCAGCGCTACATATAGATTCTTGTCCATGTGGATTTTTGAATTAGAGAATAAAAAAGCTTAAAGGGAATATATATATCACCAACAAAAAAATCAATACTGAAATTCTTGACCTTTCCAAAATAGAGCAATAAGCTACTGGCATGGACATTCAAATTGCGGTTTTTATAAACAAACTTTTGGCGGGAACCTTCCTTGATTCGCTTACAATATTAGTCAGCAGTAAATTTTTCCTGGCGATACTATGGACAACTTTATTAGGTTTGACCTTTATTTTAAGCAAAAAATATCGTTATACAATTCTACTGGCGGCGGTAATTTCAATAATCATACATTTTTTGATAACCGACTGGTTTTTTAAAGAATTTTTAGGATATTTCTTTGAACTGCGTATCCGTCCCTATCTTGCATATCCCGATTTAATCACCGCACTTGGAAGCCGTTCAACTGATGCCTCCTTCCCTTCAGGACACATGTCATCCACAACAGCTCTTATAACTGTATTTATTTATTTTTTTAGAAAGATGAACCACACAGTGCCGGCACCTGCCGTTGGACTTGGAATCCTTTTTACAATCGCAATGGCATTTTCAAGAATCCATAACGGCATGCACTACCCCACGGATGTCCTTGCCGGAGCAATTTTAGGGATTATATACGGGCTGATTGGTATATACACCGCAAAAAAGCTCACCAATTTCAAGGGACTCTGAAAAAGTATCAAATACAAGGCGGCAGGAAAATTTTGCATCGTAGACACGCAGCGAAAGCGAAGTGTCCTAATTTGTACGCGAGAATCAAAATTTTCCGACAACGCAGTAGTTGATACTTTTTCAAAGTCACCGCCTTGAAAAATACCATGCCGCCAAAAGTGTCGTAATGGGAACTGCAAGAATAAGCCCTATACTCCCAATCAACGTTCTTATAATTTCTTCGGAAATCATCTCCACATTCACAACATCGTAAAACGAGCTCGAATAATCCAAAAACAGCAGCATCAAAGGCAAAGCCGATCCCGCATAAATCAAAACCAAAGTATTCACAACCGAAGAAATATGATCCTTCCCAACAGCCATTGAACGGGAATACAATTCCTTAAACCCAATATCGGTTTTTGACTCC
>MFXA01000027.1:0-5387 GCA_001787455.1 Candidatus Peregrinibacteria bacterium RIFCSPLOWO2_01_FULL_39_12
CTTATATTTGCGAAACAAATCTTCTCGAGACGCCGATTGAAGAAGTGATAGAAGAGCTCAAAAGAAAAGGGCTGATTACTTGAGGAGTTTTCTATTTAAAACCATTTCTTCGGTTTTGTTCAGAATACCCGTGAACATAAATTCCGCAAATTCGTATAATTTTTCGTGCTGTTCCTCTATTTTTTCTTGAGACAGAAAATCCCGCATCACAAAAGCCATTAAGTGAATAACCGCCAATGAAGGCGTTTTGATTTCTTCGTATTTTGGGTCGTCCCATTCGTTCTCTTTCTCCTTTTCCACCATTTCAATTTTATAAGCGGTTCTTAAAAGTTTTTGCGGATTTTCGCCCGCCTGAAAAAGCAAATCTTTAAGCCAATTATCCAGCTCAATCCTGACTTTAAGAGGAAGCGCGCTGTCTTTTTCGCTGAAGAAAACCAATAATTTTTCGTCGTGAGACGATTTTTCGTCAACGGATGGCTTTTCTTGTGATGTTTCCTGAACCGCCTCCCCGGGCTTTAACATCAAATATCTTCCCACTTCTCTCTGAATATCTTCATTTCCGAGCAAAATTATGGCCAAAATAAAATTTGCGGGAATATTTTGTTCGAGTACGCGGCTTATAAGCAAAACAAGTTCTTTTTTTTGACTCGTCTTAATAAATTTCAAAAGAATTTTCAAAAGATCTTCTTCTTTCTTCTTTTGTTTGCCTTCTTCTTTTTGAATAGCCGCAATTTGCGCGGCCGCCGCCCTCATTTTCTCACGCAAAGCTTCCAGGGCTTGTTCTGACCCACCTTCGCCCTGATCTAAACTAATAAAAGATTCTAACGACATTAAAAAGCTCTATTTGCTTACTGAACGTTCGACTTTTACTATTTTATCCTTAAAAACCCGTCCGTCATATTTTTTCATAGCTTTTTCAACAAAACAAACCTTGCCGTCAATAAGCGAAAATATTGTGTGGTCTTTTCCTATGCCCGTATTTTCTCCCGGGAAAAATTTAGTTCCTCTCTGACGTACTATAATCGCTCCGGCTTTTACCACCTCTCCTCCAAAAACTTTTATTCCAAGACGTTTTGCTATCGAATCGCGCCCGTTTTGTGTGGATCCTCCCGCCTTTTTATGAGACATAATCTTGTTTGTTAATTCTTTTTAAGATGTCCGCCTTTGGCGGTGTGTCGTGCGAGGTGATTTTAGAAGGAATCCATCAACTTTGCAAGATTGTTTTTAATTAAAAGACCCAAGTGGCGTGACGGTTCGCATATAAAAGTCTGCGCGCGCAGACTTTTAGGTTGATTTTTTGCCTTAAGAAAGCCATTCCATCTTAAAAAATAACCAAATTTTGAGTTGTTATACGAACCTTAAGACGTACGGAAGTCCCTATGGGTTAGAGGTATGGTTTTTCCGGTTTATTTATGGTAAAATATATGGATAAATTCATCAGATGAACATCAGTATTAACAGATATATAGGCTTTTTAATGGCTTTTGCCATCCTTGTTGCAAATGCGAATTTCGTTTTTGCAGATAATGAATTGAGCAAACCGGTCAGTTTTTCATTTTCGAGCGGGTTTGAGGAAGAAACAGCCGCGGATACAAGCGCCAACACTTCCACAAATCCATCCACCGATAAAATCAAACAAAACGAAGAATTTTTAAACCGTTTAAAACAGGAATTAAATCTTTCAAAAACAGATTACAAGCAACTCCTTAATAATCTTGCGGAAACGGGAAAGCGCCTTGAACAAGTGCGTGGGGACAAATTCACTCTTAATACCCAATTATCAAACCTTGACGATCAAATTGCAGAAACTACGAAAAAGCTTATAACAGCCATTTCTCAAGTTGTTGAGAAAGAAAACGCGATATCTCTTCTATATGAAGAAATTGAAATCCGTGAAGTTGCAATGGGGTTCCAAAAAAATCTTTTAAGAGATTATTTCCGCACAATGTACGAAGAAGAAAATAATTTTTTCTCGACAAATGAAACAGGAGAAGTTGATGCTTTTAAGCTTCTTTTAGCGGATGGAGCAATCGGCAATAATTTAAGACAGCTGGATTATCTTGATCTTTTAAGCGTTACAGGCCAGCAGATGGTGGATAAGCTGGATAAAATCTCCAAAGAACTTGAAAATAAAAAAACGGAATTAGAGGAAGAAAAGATAAAATTAGACGAATTTCAGGCTGTTTTATCAAAAGAAAGAGACCAGCTTAATCTTCAAAAAGAATCAAAAGGAAAATTATTGAAAGTCACATCCGGACAAGAACAAATTTATGAACAACTTATAGCGCAATCAATTGAAGATCAGGAAGAAACTGTCGATGATATACGAAGTTTAAGCGGCGCCGTAGGATTCATTGAACAAAAAATCCGTGAAGAGGGGGCTGATTTTAATCCCGAGAAATACAAATCAATTCTGGATGAAAAAACAACCGCTTTATATAAATTCCAACTTGAAAAGCTTGGCGAAAATGTCGGTCAATTTATGTGGTCTGTTGAGCCTATTAAAGGAATAAGCGCTTATTTCAGAGATTCCGCTTATGCTGCATCTTTCGGTATCCAACATAACGCTGTCGATATTCCAATTTATCAAGGATCCCCTGTTCGATCTGCGGCGGACGGAGTTGTTTACACCGCAAAAGACGGCGGATACGGCTACAGCTATATAATCATAGCCCATGCTGACGGATTTTCCACAACATACGGACATGTAAGCCAAATCCTTGTTAAGGAAGGACAATTTGTTTCAAAAGGATCCATTATTGCATTAAGCGGCGGCATGCCCGGCACAAAAGGCTCCGGATATTTGACAACCGGACCTCATCTTCATTTTGAAGTCCTTAA
The DNA here is from genome assembly GCA_001787455.1 of Candidatus Peregrinibacteria bacterium RIFCSPLOWO2_01_FULL_39_12. Classification (GTDB taxonomy): domain Bacteria; phylum Patescibacteriota; class Gracilibacteria; order UBA1369; family LOWO2-01-FULL-3; genus 2-01-FULL-39-12. The sequence goes on from MFXA01000027.1 coordinate 2,842, forward strand.
AAATGGTGTTTACACCGACCCGTTAAATTATCTCCCTTTAGAAATTTTGACTCCTGAAGAAATTGAAGCATTGCCGGCAAAATATAAAGAGAAATGGGATGAAGCGGTTTTGAGATCTTCCGAATATTTTTAAACTTTTTTCTCTGCGTTTTTTATTGTAAGATTTGGGCGTGGAGTATACTGCGCAAATTATAAAAATTCTCAAAAAGAAATATCCCGATGCCAAGATTGCTTTAAATTTCGGCAATTTGTTTCAGTTGCTTGTTGCGGTTGTTTTATCGGCTCAATGCACGGACGTGAGAGTGAATAAAATTACACCGGCTTTGTTTAGGAGGTTTCCTGATGTACGGGCTTTTTCCATGGCTAAAATCGGCGATCTTGAAAAGATGATTTACTCCACGGGATTTTACAAAAATAAAGCCAAAAATATAAAAGCTGCGGCCGAGAAAATTGTTAAAGATTTTGGCGAAAAACTGCCGGACAATATGAAGAATTTGTTGAGCCTGCCCGGAATCGCTCGAAAAAGCGCGAATGTAATTTTAGAAACGGGATTTGGAAAAGTTGAAGGGATAACCGTTGATACGCATGTATGCCGGGTTTCCGGAATGCTTGGATTGGTGGATAAGAAGCTCAGCAAAAGCAAAAACGCTTTGAAAATCGAACAAATTTTGATGGAAAAAGTTCCAAGGGTGGATTGGGGGATTTTTCCGCATTTACTGATTTTTCATGGAAGGCAAATTTGCGTGGCAAGACGCCCCAAGTGCGAAATATGTCCGCTGAATAAGATTTGTCCGTCGGCGAGTGCGTAAGTTTGCTGTACGGCATATTTATAAGTGTTGACTATTGTTCATCAACACTTTTTTACTCCTTTTGGTAGTTTTTAATATTGCAAAAATGTGCGGTTTTCTGATAGAATTGAGTCAAACCATGGGTGCTGTAAACTACAGCTTTTCCGAGTGTCACAAAGAATCCTTCTTTTTAGAGGGATTTTTTGTATGCTTAAATGACCTGGTGGGCATGGGGCTGTAGTTTAATCGGTAAAATACCTGTGGTCGACACTCGGGAGATGCCGGTTCAAATCCGGTCGGCTCCACCAGGCATTGATGACGTGATTACGGTAAAGCTATGAGCACCGATTTCACTTCCTTTTTCGCTACGCACTTTGGGCAAGCCGTCCACCAAATAAAAAGTTGAGCCGGTTTTTTACCTAATTCTTTTTCAAGATCGGCTATGTCCAATCTCATATTTTGCCATTCATTGCGTGAAACTTTCGTGTAAACTTCCTTGCCTTCAAGCGAAAGCACGTCCGGATCGTTTGTATTTGCGTCTGTGATTTCCACCATTACATGCCCCCAAAACATGGCTCCATCATCAATAATCATACCGTTTTCAACCACCTTGTAACCTTTTGCTGTAGCGGCTTTTTGGGCGCGGAACAAATCGATCACAAAGGAAAAAGGATAATAAAAAAGACGCGGAGAATAAGATTTGTAGAATGTTTTATTTATTGTTGTTTTCTTTTTATCCCAGTCAGCTGGGTTTACTGCCGGGCATTTGCAGGGTTCTGATGGTGCTGGCGATGCAGGGGTTTTTGTTGGTGCGGCGGCTTGTGTTGCCGATTGCTGTACCGGGGCGGTTTGCTGCGGCTGAGTTGGAGCCTCTGGTTTTACTGCTTCAGGCACTGCTTGTTGTACTGGAACAGCTTGTTGCGGTTGCGGCTGCGGTTGAGTTGGCTGTGGATTCTGTGCTGGCGCTGGATTTTGGTTATCTGGAGACATGTTAAAAGTGTGTTAAATTCCTATTTACGTTTTATATTAGACTATTGGCGGAAAATTACAAATTTTTGGAGTTTCGATAGTTGACTTAAATACGACAGATTGATAAATTTATCAAGAAATTATCGCCAATCTCGCTACTTAACAATAGGGATTTCCTAAACTTTCTACGAAATTTGTTTCGCCTGACCGGCGACAAATTTCTTGAAAGTTTTCCTCCGCCTCCGCCAAGGTCTCACAAAGTTCGCCTTGGCTTCGGTTGCGGATCGGAAATCTCGCTACTATTGGGGTGTCGCCAAGTGGTAAGGCAGAAGCCTTTGGAGCTTCCATTCCCTGGTTCGAATCCAGGCACCCCAGCCAGATGATACCGCCTCATTTTGGGCGGGTGGCTTTGATTAAAGTCAAACCAAATGAGACCTCCCTAGGGAGTGAAGTCTTTTTCGGGATGTCCTGAAAAATTTTTAATATTTTTCTATCTCCACTTTTTCGATTTTGATTTCTTTCTTCGGTTTGTCCATGCTGTCGGTTTCCGCTGTGGCAATTTTTTCCACAACATCCATTCCATCATATACATATCCGAAAATTGCATGTTTCCCATCCAGCCAAGCTGTTCCGTCTTTTGCCTGAACTATAAAAAACTGGCTGCCGCCCGTGTTTGGACCTGCATTTGCCATGGAAACCGCGCCGTAAACGTGGGTTAATCCCGATCCAAACTCATCTTTTAATGTAGTCCCCTTTCCTTTGTAGCTGTATCCGCCGGTTCCGTTTTTA
>MFXA01000027.1:5393-12724 GCA_001787455.1 Candidatus Peregrinibacteria bacterium RIFCSPLOWO2_01_FULL_39_12
GTATAAAGAAGTATTTTTATATCACCTTTGTTTGTTTTCATTACCGCTATAGTATCGCCTTTCTCCGGTTTAAACTGCATTGTGTTTTGGGTTATGTTGTTAGGATCTGTTTTTTCCTCGCATCCAGTCGCAAAAAGACTGAAAATCATTAAAGATAATATAAAAGCTTTTTTCATAGTGAGTTGGGTTAATTTTCCGCCGGCTATATTAGCAATATTTTTTTGACTTGGGAAATTTTTTTCTTTTGTATTTGTATTTATTGACGTAATATTCGTATAAAATATTTATCTTTTTTCTATGTTTCTAACAATTTTACTTTTAATTATCGGGTTGGCTGTACTTATTTTAGGGGCTGAATTTTTGGTACGGGGAGCTTCTTCTCTTGCAAGCAAATTGGGCATTTCTTCAATGGTAATAGGATTGACCGTTGTAGCTTTCGGCACTTCCACTCCTGAGCTGAGTGTAAATATTTTTTCCGCGCTAAAAGGATCTTCGGATATTGCTATTGGAAATATTATTGGTTCAAACATTGCCAATATTTTGCTCATATTGGGAATTTGTGCGCTTATTGTGCCTCTGACGGTAAAGAAAAACACCGTTTGGAAAGAGATTCCTTTTGCTCTGCTTGGCGTTATATTGGTTTATACAATGGGAAATGATGCATTGTTTGATAATTCCGATTTTAATGCAATTACAAGAACGGACGGTTTTTCCCTGATAGCGATATTTATAATTTTCATGTTTTACATTTTTGCGATTTCGAAAGTTGATTATCAAGAGGAAAAAGTTAAAGTTTATTCTCCACTTGTTACAGTTGTACTAACTGTTTCGGGAATCGGTCTTTTGTTTTTTGGAGGGAAGATTTTAGTGGATAATGCTGTCGTTTTGGCAAAATTTGTCGGTCTTTCGGAGGTTTTTATAGGTTTAACGATTGTTGCTGTCGGCACTTCCCTGCCTGAACTGGCAACTTCTGTGGTTGCCGCTATTCACAAACATAATGATATCGCTGTCGGCAATATAATCGGGTCAAATATTTTCAATGTTTTTTGGGTTCTCGGGTTCACAGGAACGCTTTTACAGATGCCTTTTAATGCAGGGACAAACTTTGACGTGCTTGTGGCTATTTTTGTGACAATATTTTTGTTTTTGGCGATGTTTCTTGGCAAGAGGCACACGCTCGACAGATGGCAGGGAGGATTATTTATAATTCTTTATATTTTGTACATAGTATACTTGGTATATCGGGGGTAAAGAATTTCAATTTTTAACATGCTATTGCTATATTTTTGGGTTTATGCAATACTCTTCCAGTAAGTTTTTTTCTTAGATTTCCTTATCAGCTTGAGTTTATTGTGCGATAGAAACTCCATAAGTAAATATGCGTAAGTCTTAAGAAGGTGCTTACAAACTTTACTTATTTACTTGTAATCGTATGGCTAAGAAATTGTACGTCGGAGGGTTATCTTACGACACAACTGAAGAAGGACTTAATGCAGCATTTGCTAAGTCCGGAACAGTTGAATCCGCTAAGATAATTACCGACAAATTTTCCGGACGCTCAAAAGGATTCGGATTCGTTGAATTTTCTACCGATGAAGAAGCACAAGCTGCTATCCAAGCATGGGATGGTCAGGAACTCGATGGCAGAAAGCTAAGAGTTAATGAAGCACGCCCTATGGAAGAACGAAGCGGTGGCGGTGGCGGTGGCGGCGGCGGAGGCGGAGGCAGATTCAACAATAGACGTTCAAGCTGGTAATATCTCCCGCCCAAAGGCGGGACACCAACTATAATAGAATTAAAGAGGTTTGCGCACAGAACCTCTTTTTTTGTGGCGGTAATATTCCACCATCGGCGGGATTATGGAAATGATAATTATTGCCAAAATAATCACAGCCAAATTATCTTTTACAAAAGGTATATTCCCAAAAAAGTAGCCGGCAAAAATAAATATTGCAACCCATGAAATCCCTCCAATTATATTGTAACTTAGAAAAAACGCGTAATTCATTTTTCCCACTCCGGCAACGAATGGAGCGAATGTTCTTATGATGGGAATAAATCTTGCGAATATGATAGTTTTTTTGCCATATTTTTCGTAAAACAACTTTGTTTTCTCTAAATATTCTTTTTTTATAAATTTTGCGAAGATTTTTTCTCCAAAATAATTTCCAATCCAGTAATTGACTGTATCACCAATAATTGCGGCAACCGAGAGAATTGCGAAAAGGACATAAACATTCAAAGAATCCGCCGCTGCGAAAGTTCCTGCCACAAAAAGCAGTGAATCACCCGGGAGAAAAGGCATAATCACAAGCCCTGTTTCGACAAAAATGACAAGAAATAATATTACATAAACAAGCGTACCGTAATTCTGGATGAGAATATTTAGGTATTTATCTATGTGTAATATGAAATCGATAATTGAATTAAGCATTTTTTTTGTTTATTCAGACTTATGCAACTTTAACAGGTGTTATTCCCTTTAACAAAACTTGAACATTGACAATGGCTTAAGGTTATGACAGAATAGTTCCCTTAACAATTTTTTATGAATTCTGAATCATTAAAATCAGGCGGTGAGGATAGAGCAATTACGAGAGCTGAAGAAGTAAAAACTGGCGAGGCAATGACGACTGGTGATGGTGGTCTCCAGAGTTTAAGGCTTGTCAGGTTTTTTGTCCTTTTAGCCGCTTTGGCTGCTTCGACCGGATGTAAAGATGAAGCGGCGGAACGCGGACAGTCTCAACTTGCTGTTGGTGCTGAATCCGGCGGACAACAAGCGGTCGGTGAACCGGAAGGATCTGCAGTTTCGGAAGATCCTGAATTGATTAAACTGTTCACTCCCGCAAAGAAAATGGATGTTCCAAGAATCGATATCTCAAAATATTTAACAGAACACCTTGCAGACTCGGCTAAAATTTCCGTACCGGAAAATTATGATCCGAACAAAAGAAATTTATTTTTAATTGCGAATCATCATTATGTTGAAGGCAGTTTGATTACACCAGAAAGATATAAACGGATTGGTGATCTGCAGAAGGCGGTTGTTATGATTTTTCATCGCCTTTTTGAAACCGGCGTTACAGTACAATTTTTAGAAGGGGTTTCACCTGACCTTGCCGATGTGCGACATGACACAGCTTATCCCAGACTTACAGAAAGTCCCAAGATCTCTTTTCCCGCATATAAAAAATCGGGCGAGATTTTTAGAGCAAGTATGGCAGTAGAAGGTACATATGGAGACTTGGTCCGCTCTACCGGGGTTGATGAGATGCGTGGTCTTTCACAGCTTCAAAGAGAACGGGATGAAGCCTTTGACGAAGATCTCGGCAGGGTGGCTGACCAGATTATAAGGGATATTGCCGTCAGTTTGGGAATTCCTGTTGGTAACAAGGTTGGTAATATCGAGCGTTTGCGTGTTTTAATATGGCAAAAAGTTTCCGTCGATAAAACCGGTTTGCAAGAAAAATTACTGGCTAAATTCGTCTTGGGAAATCCTGAATTCATTGTTCTTTTAAATAAGATGGTGGGTTTTTATCATTGGCGCTCAGGAGGACGAAATGAAAGAATGTCTAAAGCAATTACTGCTGTTGTTTCTGCAAATCCTTCCGATAGCGCTTTTATTATTGGCGGCGGGCATATTGAACCTTTGAGCAAGCTTTTTCCCGAGATGAATGTTTTCGTTATAACACCTTCCGGGTTAAGCGGGACGGTAGATAAAGAATCCGACTTGAGTCCTTTCTGGGTTAATTTTTCCAGAGAAGATTGGTTTGAGCACTTCTTAAAGCTTTTAATGTATGGTTTTGGTTTAACGGACGAACAAGTTGAAAAGCTGGCAGGCTAATGTTCCTCAATAAATTTTCTCTATATAACACTTGTCGCAAAAAACTTTTTCTTTGGCATCAGATTTATAAGGACTCATTAAAGATGTTCTGCATTTGTCGCATTTCCTGTCAAAAAGATGGCGCGGTGTTCTTAAATTTATCCTATCAACATGCCTTTGATCCGGAGACCTGTGCGGTACAGGTATTTTTATTCTTCTATAAAATTTGAGTTCTTGTTCTATAATTTTGTAAGGCTTTCCTGATTTTTCACAAATTAAAACTTTTCCAAGAATGTCATCATTGACGTCATTGATGTTGTCGGGGATTTTGTAAAGGTGTCCGCCTTCGGCGGACTGTTTTTCTTGATAGCCCCGAGCTTCGCTCGGGGTGTCCTGCCATCTCCAGCCTCGCGATAAAACATTTTCTTTGGATAAAGGAAAATATTCATTTGCCACAGTTTCATTATAGGCAAAAGGTGAAACGGATGCCGGAAAAAATTCGCCCAGACTGGCAGAGCCAGATCTTCTCTCCGCCTGCGCGCTCGCGCCGTGCGCTCGCTCCATATGCTTAATTATTCGCGGCACCAGTTCTTCATATTCTTCCTTAGAATATTGCTTATTCAAAATACAATATTGTTTGTGAGTCAGCCCGCTGCATCCAAACATATTCGCGCAATGATTCAACATCTCACAATAATAGACATCACTGTTATAATGACTCGCCATGGAAAAAGCGCATTTCACCATATTAAGGGAGCTTATCAGTTCATAAGAAAGTTCCGGTTTATACAAAGAATAATTCAAATCCCTGCAATCTTTGGCATCCAAAACATCATACAGAAATTTACAATCTTCGCAGTTCAAAACATTAAAACTATAGAAAGTATTTTTGGAATTTTTGATATCATTTCCTCCGCAATTTTCACAATTTAAAAAATAATTTCCTCTAAATATTGCGTTTTCCAGTTTAAATTTCGTCCATCCTTCATATAATTTCTGCCGCTGTGCGTAAGACCCCATAGTCAACCTTTTCATATAATCCGCATATTCTTCTTTTGTCTTTTTCTCATTAAAAATATGATATTCCTTACTGCGCAAACCATGCGAAAAAATACAATTCTTACAGCCCTTCAGATCAAAACAAAAATAACAATCGCTGCAATTTTCGCAGTACATTGAATTTTGGACATTGTAGCAGTCATAACAATTGATGCACTCGTAACAAAGCTCGGAATTATAAACAAAAGTGCAATCAACCGTATCTTTAGAATATTTCACAAAAAGATTGAAATAAGAATCCCTATTCGCCTCCCCTGCAATATCCAAATAACAATCCTTGTCATCACTGCAAAAATTACAGTAGTAGCTGTTTTCGCAATTTACGATATCAATGCCAAGCCGCGGTACATCATGCATCAATTCATTGAGTTGCTCGAAAAACGGTCGATTAAAATCATAATCCCTCCCGAAATCCATTGCGTTCCACTTATCGCCGTACCATGCGTCCGGATGATAAATTTTATACGAAGATCCGGGCGCAAAAATAGAAATAAACTGCTTCCCGGTTAAATCGCATTTTCTGTTATAAAAAACTCTGTCGTTCCTAAACATTTGCCTGCGCTGGTTTCTGCAATCAGGACAAAGCGTCGGAGCCGGCATTTGGTATTTTTTCCCGGCAAAAATTGGCGAAATTCTTTCATGAAAAGCTGCATCATCGGAAGAAAACTCGAAATTTTGCCCGCAATGCCCGCACTTCTTTAACATGGCTGTATATTAACCAAACAACGGGCAAAATACCAATCTTTATTTTGGCATTTCATCCTCCAATGGAATCGGTTTGCCACCATTTGGAATGAACATAAAAGGAGAGTCAATTTTCGTATTTATGGAGCTATGGTTTCTTATATCTACAGTGTTTTGAGATGTCTGTATTTGTTCAGTTGGATTTACCTGCGTATTTGCGCCGGTCGGCAATAACGTCGATTGATGCCGTTCCGTTAAAATATACTGGCGCGCTTCCTTTTGACGCGCGATACAGCGATAATGAAATTTTACATTTGGGACGAAGCAATAAATTTTCACACCAGCCGATGCGGTAAGATAAATCTTAATATCTCCGTATCCAAACAGCTCCGGCAAAACTCCTTCTCCAATCCTTTCAATATTTTGTATTTGCCCCATATCCACAGAATCCATGTTATCTTTAAAAAATAAACTTTTCTGATGATCCACGAATCTCATGTCCGTAATGATTGCCACATCCACAAAGTAATTTAAAATTTTAATAAAAAATCGGTGCATGAAAAATGTTCCAATTAAAAATGCCGTTAGAAACAGCATTTTTAGTTCTCTATTCCCTCTCAACACATTCTGTATAATTTCGATATTTAGCAGGGCGTAGATCGCAATCAAAGCAAATATAATAAAATAAATATATTCCCTGAAAAGGTGAATCCAGTGATGGCGCATAAAGCAGATATAGTTCTCGTTAATTTGCTGTCCTTTGAAGTATCTGTCTTTATTGTTAACCGGTATTGTTGGTAGCTCTTCGTTCATAATGTTAAGATAAACCAAATAGTAATAATGGCGTGAAAACTGACCAATATCGAATAAATAATCGCGATATGTTCTTTTGTAAAAACGCGGAACAACCTTGTATATTGCGATTCCGGTAAATGGTATTTTTTATTGTATACGATAACCCTGTTCCATGTGATCAGACACATGGCTATCGAGCCCAAAACCGCCAAAACCAGTAAGACATTAAAGGTAGACATAATTCCCTTTGTTAAGTCTTAATTAAGCCCTTTTTTAAGCCCCAAAACATAGCATCTCCGTCATGAGAAGCTACTAAAAATTCTTTAAAAAAATTGGAATGGAAGAGGTGCTTAAAGAATTCTCGTTTAGCAGCCTCCCGTAACGCTTTTCAATGTACTCCCGGTGGTATGGAATGTCAATAAAGTGTTCGGTTTGGAAGATTTATCTATTCTGGCTTTTTAAAACTTCCGTTTCTTCTTTAACTTTTTTAATCATTCCCTGATACTGGCTTGAAGAGCTGAATCCGAAAATAGCGCTTACTCCTATGCCAACTACCAGTATAACAACCGCCACGGCTATGATAAGCCCTTTATTCGCAGAAAGGAAAGACGGTTTGTCTACAGGAGTATTATCAGGATGAATTGTTATGCTTCCTTGAGGCTGTGTGTTTGATTGTGATTGCATGTTTTGTTGTGGCTGTGGCGTATTATCCATAAAATTATTTTTTAAATTTATTGATTACAATTAAACTTGCCAATGGCAAAAGCGCGTAAATTAAAACTCCGGGACCGGTGTTGGCCACTTCTCCGGTATTCGTATTATTTAAAGCCATCGTAGCATTAACTTGAGTATTGCCAGCATCAGATTTATCGTTTCCATCTGCTTTTGGTGCTTCATCATCATCGTCATCATTTATTACATTGCTTATAAATACTTCTATCTCTCCATCCTCGGTATCTTCCGTGTCACT
>MFXA01000028.1:0-7143 GCA_001787455.1 Candidatus Peregrinibacteria bacterium RIFCSPLOWO2_01_FULL_39_12
AATGATGCACAAAATGTAATTGATAATTATAAAGCTCTTGAGAAAAAAGTAGCAGATTTAAATAGGAATTTAGGGCTTATTGATAAAGTAAAATTACAATGGTCCAAAGTTAGCCCTACAAAACGCAAAATAATCATTGGCGTTGTAATTGCTGTACTTGCCGGAGGAGGATATGGATTGAGCCGGCTGGCTTCTCGAGGTGAAAGGGAGGAAGAAGAAGCTGAGGGAAAAGCACAGAGAGTAGAAGAAGAAGAAAAGAAAAAAGACCTCGACAATATTGGAGGTGATCGCAAGTATGCGGAAGAAGCTGCTGAGGGATTAAGTAATTCGCAGAGTTATTTACCGGATGATTTGACTGGTAAAGGTTTTTATAAAGATTCTTCAGGAGCTCTTAAAAGAGTTGGCAATGATGGTTCTTATCAAATACAATCAGATGGTACTGTTATCCATACATCTTCTGATGGTAAACATAAAATGTCTCTCCCTCCCAAAGGAGATATTGATAAGGATTGGAAGAATTTGACTATTGACGGTAATAAGTCTAAAGGTGTCGATGCTAAATCTTCCAAGCAGGTTGTTTCCCCTTCAACTGGAACTCAGTCTGCTGAACAACCTTCTCCGCCTTCGAAAGGGACATCCCCAAGCGATATATCTAAAGAGGCCGCATGGTAATCTTTATTTTAATTTAAACCCATGACCGAGGAATCCCCCAAACCAGAAACCCCGCCAAATCCGGCGCCAAAAGAGCAGGAAAAGGACGCGGCAAAAACTGAAAAAACAGCCGAAAAGCCCGGATTTTTTGATAAACTTAAAACAGCTTGGGACAAGGCAACCGAAGACAAAGACAGACATTTTATTGAAAAGGTCGGCATTTTTTTCAGCACGTTTTTCAGTGATATGAAAGAACTGAATGAAGATGAGAAAAAAGCTGTTGCGGAAGCCGAGGCAAGTGTAAAGAAGAGTCTTGATGAAACGTCAAAAGACGCGCAGAAAGCAGTTGAATTGGCGGATACCGTCGAGAAATCCGACAAAGAATTTTACCAGGAAGTTTTGGATATGGGAGTTGCCAGCTTGAAAAGCCTTGACGCTGATCGTCAAAAATCCGCGCATCTTGGATTAAAAAAACTTGATACCGCCGTAAAAACCGGCAAAGCGTCTGAAAAGGAAATCTTTGAAATTGATGAGGCTTTTTCACTCGCGGGAGTTGGATTTATGACTTTCCAAAAACTCAAACAAAAATTTCCAAATAAAGATGATTTTAAAAAAGCTTTGGACCGTCTTTCCACGGTTTCCGACAGTTCTCAGTATCCTCTTAAAAAACTTTTAAGCAGGTCTGTTTTGGGCATTTTTAAAGTTGATATCGGGCTTACCGATGTTGACGATGTCTATAAATTTGTTTCCGATTTTGGCATTCCCGTAACTGAAATTTTGAGCGTCAAAGACACATTATCCGGCATAGGCGCAAAAGAAATGGACGATCTGCAAAGACAAAAAATTATAGATACAATGGGCAAGTTTTTCTTTCCAAGTACAGATATCGCAAATGTTGGCTACGTTGTGGATCTCATCCGTCAATTGAAATTAAACGGTACAGCTGAAATTGATACTCAAACCCTGACAGATTTGATTTTCCATATTGATGATAAGGATCACAGCAGGCTTGTAGCTGTTTTAACAGGCGTAAAAGGTTCTGATGAGGAAAAACAACTGGCGGAAGCGGCTTAAAGTAGCAATCATGACAAAAGAAGAATTAAAACGGGCTATAAAAAAACTTCTCGAAACTTCCAAAATTTCAGATCATTTAAAAAGCAGGATCAATATTTTATTGGGTGTTATGGATGAAACAGCTTTAAATAACATCTATACTTCCCTATCGACTGAAAAAGATAAGGTGGATAAAATAGCTGAAAAGAAAAAACGGGTTGAATTGAAATACCAAGTGATGGTCGAAAAACTCTCCGATATGAAATCAAAACAATAGGTCTGAACCGTCAAGCTATTGACTTTTCGTCAAACCTTGTTATAATTATCTCTTTGCTAAATTAAGTAATAGTTGAGATTTTTAGCAAGAGATTTTTCCTTCATCGTCCAAGAAACAGCTTGAGTAAAACGAAAAGGAGAGGTATAGTAAGTTTTGCTTTGTTGCTAGGAGGCTCGGGCAGCGAGGTAGCAAAGAGTTAAAACGGAGCCGCCAAAATTTGTTCGTTATGGGATTTATCCCGTTTCGATGATAGATTAGGGTATTAAAGGCTTTTCTAGGGCGTTTTTACTTCTAATTCTACACGAAACTCCCCTCCAAGTGAGGGGAGTTTTTTGATGTACTTGAGTTTTTACTTCTTCCTGTTAAGATTATTCCGCAATTTGCCTTATGGCGTTTTGCAAAAAAAACCGTGGTGAGCTTAGCTCAGTTGGTTAGAGCATCGGGTTGTGGTCCCGAGGGTCATGGGTTCGAGTCCCATAGCTCACCCCAGTAGATTCCGGCTTACAGAAGCCGTTTTTGGTAGCACTAATCTTGAATCCTTGAGTTTCTTACCCAGTAGTTTTTTTATGTGGGGTCGGGTGGATATTTTCTAAGATCTTTTTAACTGTTTTTGGTCCACCACCAACAACAAATCTTTTTTCGTTTGGATTTTGTAATAGTATATCAGCCATATCAGTAAATTCCTTCCATTCACCGCTTTCTTCATCCAACACAAAAACTTGCCCACCTGCTTTCCCGACTAGAGATACTCCTCCAGCGTAATCGAACAATTTTGCGTCACTTAGAACGAAACCTCCCAATTTCCCACAAGCGGTGTATGCAATAATAGATGTTGCCCCTCCGAAAGTTCTTGGTTGATTTAAAATTTTGGAAATTTCTTGTCCATATCTGGCTTTGCTACGAGCATTTGAGTCAAAGCCGAATGGGATTTTATCATCCTCACAATCAAAAATGTCATCTCTGATTGAAACTTCTTCTGGTCTCCAATCTCCATGACGATTAAATCTGTTAACAAAAGTGTTTTTGTCATCATCGAAAACTACCATGTCTAATTTTGGGAAATAGATTATCCCACCGATAGGTTTGCCATCACATGTCAAAGAGATTGTAGTAGAAAATATTGGTAATCCATTAGAGTAATTCGAGGTACCGTCAATCGGGTCAACGACAAAATTATATCTACTTTTAGTTGATTGTGTTTCGGTTTCTTCACCAACAAAACCAAAATCAGGGAATTCTCCAAGTAATAATGCTTTTAATTCTTCTTCAATCCTTACATCCGCTGGAGTTTGTTCACTTTGATCTTCCTTGAAGGATACCGTTCCTACAGAGGCACCCAAAATGTTTTTTCTACTAATTTCACAAATGGAAGGCGTTAATGCCTGAAATCTTTTTAATACCTCTGGATCATAGTCGGTAGGTTTTTCGTCAGATTGTAAAATTGGTATATTCGATGGTTCACTAACAAATTCTTGTTTTTTATCTGCACTAAAAGTTATGTTCTTTGTCAATAGAGATAAGTTTTCCCTACTTGCCGCTATAATAGGAAATGAATGTTTATGATCAAATTTAGACGGATCAATATCCTCATATCTTTTCCATTGTTCTTCATCCCATATCAACATATCCCCTCCAGCACCTCTGATAATCGGTAATGCTGCCGCAAAATCCCAAATATAACAATTGGCTCCGATTGAAAAACCGTAGCCACCGCTTGCAAAGTTAGCTAATTTGTGGACAGCGGAACCGACTGTGCGTGGCTTTCCTTTCATTGATTTAAACTCATCCGTAGTTACTAAATTATTGGCTTCCCACGGGCTGTCTGCGTATGGTTTTTTTGAGCCCAATTTCCCTTCATAAACTCTGATTTGATCACCGTTTAAGTGTGATCCGTTATAGATGTCTCCTTTAAAGGTGTCTCTTTGTGCAGGAATGTTGATTACACCTGCTATTGGCAACCCTTTGTATCTAAGCCCGATGGAAACTCCAAAAATATCTATTCCATTACCAAAATTAATAGTGCCGTCTAAAGGATCTATTACCCATTCGAAATCGGAATTTGTTGCTGTTTCACCACTTTCTTCTCCTAAAAATGAAAAATCTGGGAAAGCTTTCTTTAATTCACCTATAATAAATGCCTCTGTCTCCCTATCCGCTACGGTAACATGACTTTTATCTTCCTTGAATTCAAAATTTACATTACAGAAATGTTTGCTTAGGGAAGCTCTGAAAAACTGACTCTATTAGGCGTGGTGATTTTTGGATAAAATGGTGGTAGATATTTTCTAACCCTCATTTTGATGATACAGAACAGTTTTCTTGCATTGGCGCAAAAGAAGCCATTACGTTGCGAGCGGTTTTTGGAAGAGATGGGCAAAATTATTCCATGGGGAAGATTTTGCGATGAAATACAGCCGTTTTACCAGGAGAAGGAAACCGGAAGAAAACGGATGGAGCTTATGACGATGCTGAAAATATACTTCCTTCAACAATGGTATGCGCTGTCCGATCCTGCGGCGGAAGAAGCAATCTATGACAGAAATTCATTTCAAAAGTTTTTGGGAATTGATCTGCTTGCGCATTGTGTGCCTGATGAAACAACGATTCTCAATTTTCGACATTTGCTTGAAGAGCATAAATTGCAAAAACATTTTTTTGGGGCGGTAAATGACATGCTTACGGGAAAAGGATTGCTCATGAAGGAAGGAACAATCGTTGACGCGACCATTATAGCCGCTCCATCGAGCACAAAAAACAAAGAACACACAAGAGATCCTGAGATGAGTCAGACAAAAAAAGGAAATGAATGGTACTTTGGAATGAAAGCGCATGTTGGGAGCGATGCGAGAAGCGGGATCGTGCATCATCTGGAAACGACTGCCGCAAAGACGAACGATCGGAAACCAATGAAAAAACTTCTGCATGGTGAAGAGTTGGCTATTTTCGGAGACAAAGGATATTACAAACAGGAAGACAAACGTACCGCAAGAGCTGAAGGAGTACTATGGGCAGTTTCAGATCGCGGAAGTTTTCGACATCCGCTTTCTTCTTCGCAAAGGAAACGAAACAGGAAATTTTCGAGTGTACGATCGAAAGTGGAACATCCGTTTCGTGTGATCAAATGCCAATGGGGATTTGCAAAAGTGAGATACAAAGGACTTTTCAAAAACACTATGCAATTATTTATGTTATTTTCGCTCGCAAACCTTTTCAGAGTACGGAAAAGGCTTCTGGCTATGGCATAACAAGGGGGAATTGTGTCCGAAAAGCAAAAAGCCCCTAAAAACACAAAAAAGAACTCATTACAAGCTCCAAACAATGCGCAAATTCCCAAAAATTATCCAAAAATCACTGTGCTAACTCTAATGCGCCGTTTTTCAGAGCTTCCTTAGTAATCGTTCCCCTGCTTGTTGAGCGACTTCTTCTGCTTTTTTGAGAGCTCTTTCGGCTGTTTCCCTTATCGCCTGCAATTCTACTTGCATAGCAACTTCATTGCCGACAGCAACTAGCTCTGCGTCAGCATGTAAATCCGCTGAAACTTCTGGCTTGTCTCCAGATCCTTGATTCAAAACGTCTATTGGTTCTTTTGTGATTCCCATATTTGATAGTTATGAATGGCTCTATTCGTACAACCAATCGGGGTTTTAGTCAAGATCTCGTTGGTACGTGTCAGCTCATGTTTTAGAATTGAACAGTCACATCTCCGTAATTTAACTGTACTAGAATTGTTCGAACGTCGTTTAAGAGTGTCACCCCGGAATTGGCGTTTTTGGCTTAGGGAAGCCGTTTTTGACGTGTTTAATCTTGCAATTTGTATGAAGCTCCCCATTATGCCGCATTTGTTCAAGATCCTTCACGTGAGAATTTGATTGAGTCTTTTAGATCAAGGGGAGCGGTAAAATGGGCCGAAGAGTTAGATAAGCAGGACATCTCAAGCTATCTTGCATACATGAGGAAAGTTATAGAGAAGCCGGCCGACTAACACTGCTTCCCGCCAAGGCTCCCGTTGCCCATGCGGCTTGCAGGTTGAATCCGCCGGTGAATCCGTCGACATCCAAAACCTCACCCGCAAAGTAAAGCCCCGGGCAAATTTTTGATTCCATTGTGTTTGTATTTATTTGTGAAAGGTCCACACCGCCGGCGGTCACAAATTCTTCTCCGCCGCTTCTGCCAATTACCGTCATTTGGAATTTTTTTAAAAGATGAAGGATGGCGCGGCGATTTTCTTTATTTAGTTCACCGGCATTTACGGAATTTTTAATATTGGAAAGCGATGCCACTACGCCACACAGCGATTTCGGCAAAAGAATATCCAAAAAATTTGCCAGATTTTTTTTCGGATTTTTTTGGATGAGGTCAAAAAGCCGATGTTCCAAAGTTTCAAATTTTTCATTGGGGAAAAAATCAACCGTGAGCTGTAAAGGTTCCCGGGCGGAAATTGTTTCATGCGCCACATAGCTCGAAAGAGCAAATACCGCCGGACCGCTAACTCCCCGATGCGTAAAAACAAAAGCGCCCGTGCGTTCATAAGTGCCAAGTATTAATTTAGCTTTTGTAAAAGAAACACCTGCAAGTCCGCCAACCCATTTTTCCGCTATTTCCAAAGAGTTAAGAGATGGTCCAAGTTGTGTAAGTTTGTGTCCTAGGGCTTCCGCAAAAGCATATCCATCACCCGTACTACCTGTATTACGATATGCGTTTCCGCCTGTGGTGAGAATCACCGCATCGGAAATAAATTTACTACCATTCTTACTCGTAACTGTAAATTGTTCGCCGTTTTTTACGATCCGCTTAACTTCCGTATTGCAAAAAATTTCAACCCCATGAGTCCGCAGATGTTTTTCGAGCGCGCCGACAACATCTTTCCCTTTATCGGAAACAGGAAAAATTCGAGAGTCATCCTCCTTTTTCAAAGGTACTCCGTGTTCTTCAAACCACTCCATTACTTTTTCCGGCGGGAAACGGAACATTGCCGTCATTAAAAATTTGGCTCCGCGCGGATAGTTTTTCAGCAATTCCTTCACATCAAAAATACCCGTAGTAACATTGCACCGTCCGCCGCCGCTAATGAGTACTTTTGCGCCTAGGTAAGCGTTTTTTTCGAGTATGACAATCTTACATTCAGGGTTCTGATCAACGACCATAACAGCCGCCATCATCCC
>MFXA01000028.1:7176-7391 GCA_001787455.1 Candidatus Peregrinibacteria bacterium RIFCSPLOWO2_01_FULL_39_12
GCCATCATCCCCGCCGCGCCTCCGCCGATAATTATTATTTTCTTCACATACCGAATATTAACAGATTTATTCCCCGCTCGCTAAATAGATATTGAATTACCGCAATTTAACTGCAATAATATTTGCAATATGGAAAACAAACATCTCATAGATTTAAGTATTAAATACGATTTAAACAGCACGGAAGTTTCCAAGCTGATAGATATTATTTACCA
>MFXA01000029.1:0-2106 GCA_001787455.1 Candidatus Peregrinibacteria bacterium RIFCSPLOWO2_01_FULL_39_12
TACGAGCTATAAAGAAATTCTTAATACGGTTTCCGAAGGCGATACAAAATCCAGTGTGATTCTGCAAAGCGGTATAAATGTGGATTTGCGAGTGATTGATGATGACAGTTTTGGCGCCGCGCTTCATTATTTTACGGGAAGTAAAAGCCATAATATCCATATCCGCGATTTAGCAAAAAAGAAGGGGCTGAAAATAAGCGAATACGGCGTTTTCAAAGGTAAAAAAATGATTGCAGGCAAAACGGAAGAGGAAATTTTTAAATATGCCGGGCTCCCTTTTATTATTCCTGAACTTCGCAAAGACGATGGAGAAATCGAGTACGGCTTGAAATATAAAAAATTTCCGAAATTTATTGAGCCAACCGACATAAAAGGAGATTTGCATGTGCATAGCGTTTTCAGCGACGGCAAGGATACCTTGTCTGCTATGGCTGATGAATTCATAAAAAGAAATTATAAATATTTCGCAATTACCGATCACTCTTCCGTGATGGGTATAACCGGCGGGATGGGTAGCAGAGCTATCAAAAATCAATGGGAGGAAATTGATGAGTTAAACAAAAAATTAAAAGGAAAAATTAAAATTTTAAAAGGGTGCGAAGTGGATATTTTGAAAGATGGCTCGCTGGATTTCAGTACGGACATCTTGAAACAGCTTGATGTTGTGATTATCAGCGCACATATGTTTAACCGGCTTCCCAAAGATGAACAAACCAAACGGCTGATTGAGGCTATCGAAAATCCTTATTCCATGATTTTGGGGCATCCTTCAGGAAGACTGATAAACAAAAGAGCTGAAATGGAATTCGATGTGGAAAAAATTATTGATGCGTGCATTCAAAATAAAGTCGCCATTGAAATAAATTCCAATCCGCAAAGACTGGATATGATTGATAAGTACGTAAAAATCGCGAAAGATAAAGGAGCGAAATTTGTTATAAATACAGATTCACATTCAACCGATCAGGCTGAATTTATGAAATTTGGGGTGGGGATAGCGAGGCGCGGATGGCTGACGAAAGAGGATGTGCTTAATGCTCAAGATTTAACAGAATTTGACAACTACTTCCAAAAGTATATATAATCATTTGGTTTTATCTTTAAAAAAATCCTATGAAAAAAATATTATCTTTGCTGGTGATTGGAGCTTTGTTTTTAACAGCGTGCGGCAAGGCGGATAAGCCGGAGAAAGAGCGGTTTATTGATGCTACCGTAGAGGCTGCATGCATGGTCTTTGAAGAAGGCGCGGATATAACCGATCCAAATGTTGACTGGGAAACTAAAACCAAGGATGTTTTCAAGAAACATGGGTTCCCTGCTGATGATGATGCTACAATGGAAGAAATTTCAGCAAAATATGAAAACGATGAAGAAGTTCAAAAGGCAGTGGAAGATGCGTTAAAAGTATGCGCAAAGGAACTTATGGAAGCGTTTGGTGATGCTTTCAGCGGTGAGGAAGACGGAACTGCGGTGGAAGCTGATGTTGCCGAGCCTGCCGAGCCTGCCGATACTGCAAAGGAGGAAGCTCAACCGGAGAAAAAATAGCGAGGGAAAAGTAATATGAAAGTAGCTATAGTACATGATTTTCTTTTAAAGCTTGGCGGTGCCGAGCGGGTGTTAAAAGTTCTTTCGGAAATGTTTCCGAAAGCCCCAATATTTACTTTACTATACGACGAACAAGCTGTAGGGCATGTATTTCCAAAAGAGCGCATAAACGCTTCTTTTCTGCAAGATTACCCTAATTTTATTAAAAGAAGACACCGTTTGCTGACTTACAAAATGCCGCGCGCTGTTGAGGAGTTTGATTTTGAAAATTTTGATTTGGTTATAAGTTCCAGCAATTCATTTGCGCACGGAATTATTACTCCTCTAAATACTAAACATTTGTGCTATTGCCACTCCCCTATGCGGTATGCTTGGGACTATGCTTCCGAATACCGGAAAGAAAATGATATCCGCGGTTTAAAAGGTTTTTTTTACGCCAGTTTAATAAAATATTTGAGAGAATGGGACAAGGTTTCCGCCGACCGACCAACAAGCTACGTGGCAAATTCATTGAATGTTCAGAAACGCATTAAAAAGTACTATGGAGCGGAAAGTGATGTT
>MFXA01000029.1:2154-2394 GCA_001787455.1 Candidatus Peregrinibacteria bacterium RIFCSPLOWO2_01_FULL_39_12
TCCAATTATTTCTTAATTGTTTCAACTTTAACTCCTTATAAAAAAATTGCCTTGGCAGTTGAGCTTTTCAATAAAATCAATCGCCAGTTAATAATTATCGGAGATGGTCCTCAAAAAAAATATCTTCAAAGCATTGCAGGTGGGAATATTGATTTTCTCGGATTTAAAGACGATAAAGTCGTGAAAGAATATATGGAAAATTGCAGGGCGCTTATATTCCCCGGAGAGGAAGATTTTGGA
>MFXA01000029.1:2463-7283 GCA_001787455.1 Candidatus Peregrinibacteria bacterium RIFCSPLOWO2_01_FULL_39_12
AGCGTGATTCCGGGCAAAACCGGAGAGTTTTTTTATGAATCTACGGTTGAATCCATGGAGGACGGGCTTGCGCGCTTAATTTGCAACGAAAAGTTTTTTAAACCCCTTGCAATTAAAAGACATGCAAATAAGTTCTCCCGCGATATCTTCGAAAAGAAAATAAAAAAGAAAATAAACAAGCTTTGATTTAGCAAGATATTTCGTGCTAGTATTCAGTTCCATTTTGCTTATATTTCGTTTTTTGCATCTCATGGAAAATATTTCTTTATACCGCAAATACAGGCCGCATAACTTTGATAATCTTGTCGGGCAGGATCATATTAAAACAACTCTTATAAACGCCATAAAAGGCGGGAATGTTTCTCATGCTTATCTGTTTACGGGACCGCGAGGAACCGGGAAAACTTCAACTGCGCGGCTTGTTGCAAAAGCCTTAACATGCACAAACCTTCTCGACGGATTTGAGCCTTGTGGCGAATGTGATTTTTGTTCGGATATTTCGGAAGGACGGCTTATTGACCTTATTGAAATCGATGCCGCTTCAAATCGTGGAATTGATGAAGTGAGAGATCTAAAAGAAAAAATTAATTTTGCGCCTACAAGAGCAAAAGTGAAAATATATATTGTGGATGAAGTTCATATGATGACCAAAGAGGCTTTCAATGCTTTGCTTAAAACTTTGGAAGAGCCTCCCCACCACGCTTATTTTATTTTAGCCACCACTGAAGTTCATAAAATTCCCGAAACAATAATTTCACGCTGTCAAAGATTTGATTTTAAAAGAATCAGCATAAGAGCTTTAATGACTCGATTAAGCTTTATCGCTCAAAAAGAAGAAATTGAAGCCGAAGATGGCGCTTTGGAGATGATAAGCAAATATGTGGATGGAGGGCTTAGAGATGCAATCGGTTTGCTTGAACAACTTACCGTTGAGAAAAAATTATCCGCAAGTTATGTTCAAGATATTTTGGGCGTAAGTGATTCAAGCATGCTGACGGCTTTTTTTAATGCAATAATGGCTCGGGACACAAAAGAATCTTTAAATGTAATAAATGAACTTCACAGCCAGGGCAGTGATCTTAAGCAATTTTCACATGAATTTATGGATTTTGTTCGTACAAAAATGCTTCAAAGCATAATAAACGAAGAGAATGAAATCGCCGGCAGATATTTAAAAATAATAGAAATTTTTCAGGAAGCGCATCAAAAACTTGAATCGAGCATACCTCAACTTCCACTTGAAATAGCGGCTATTCAAACTACCGGAACTTTCAAAGATGTAAACGAGGGTCAGGGTGAAGTATCAAATGGTATTGAGAAGGAAGAGGCGATTAAAAAAGAAAATGTTAAAAAGGACAGGGCTGAAGATGCGAAAAGTGCAGAAGATCTATCTTCTCTCCCTTTAACCATTGATTCGTTGATGGGAAATTGGCCCAGAGTTGTAGAAAGGATAAAAACGGCTCCGTTAAGAATGTCTTTAATGAGCGGGAAACCGTTGAAAGTTGAAGGGATAAATGTTGTCGTTGAATTTGACACTATTTTCCATAAAGATAAGGTGATGGAACATAGCAATCGCACGGAACTTGAAGAAACCATAACGAGATTATTTAATTCTCCGGTGAAGATTTCTGCCGCCATGAAAGCCATTGAATTAAAACCTGTTGTCGAAGAACAATCGGATGATATAGAGAAAGTTTTGGAAATTTTTGGCGGCGGCGAAGTTGTTGGTTAAACGCCAATTATCTTTTTAAATTTTTCTTCGTCAACCACTTCCACCCCCAATTCTTTTGCTTTTGAAAGTTTCGATCCGGGATTTTCTCCCGCAATTAAATAATTTGTATCTTTTGTCACGGATGAAAGCACTTTGCCTCCGTTTTGTTTAATCAATTCCTTTATTTGTTCGCGCGTAAATGAAGAAAGTGTTCCCGTTATCACAAAACTTTTTCCGTTTAATTTTCCGGAAGATTTTAATGAATCCATGGAAAGCTGTACGCCAACCTGATAAAGCTTTTCCAAATATTCCTGATTTTTTTTGTCATTGAACCAATTAAAGATTGTTTCCCCTATTTTTTCTCCCACACCGTCAACATTTGTAATTTCTTCCAAAGAAAATGATGCAACTGTCTCAATAAGATCAAGAATCGAAAATTCTTCTTTGATATTTTTCAGTTCTTTTTCTTCTTTTTCAAAATCAAACAATGATTGCTGTGAAGCTTTTGTTCCAATTTTTCGTATAGTTTTGCCGGAATATTTTTTATGAGCACCTAA
This sequence comes from Candidatus Peregrinibacteria bacterium RIFCSPLOWO2_01_FULL_39_12, assembly GCA_001787455.1. Taxonomy (GTDB): domain Bacteria; phylum Patescibacteriota; class Gracilibacteria; order UBA1369; family LOWO2-01-FULL-3; genus 2-01-FULL-39-12. The sequence continues at coordinate 4,732 of MFXA01000029.1, forward strand.
GAATTTTGCAAAATCATAACTGCTTTGTTCGCCCAAATATCTGATTCCCATGGCAAATAGAAATCGCTCCAAACTTATATGTTTTGATTTAATTATATTCTTAAACAAATTATCCGTTCGTTTTTCCTTAAAAAAATCCAAGTTCATAACGTCCTCCGTTTTCAACAAAAAAATATCAACCGGCGTTTTTATCAGTCCTTCCTGCATAAGCTGTTCAACAATTTTTTCCCCCATCCCTTCTATATCAAAAGCTTTTTTTGAAACGAAATGGTTTATTTTTTCTTTTTCAACGGCGTAACAACTTTTATTTGTGCAATAATATGCCGATTGCCCTTCCTTTCTTTCAATTTTTGATCCGCATATAGGACAATTTTCAGGAAATTTGAATTTTTTTTCTTTGCCGATACGCATATCTTTCATAACTTTGACAACCTCGGGAATAACATCTCCGGCTTTTTGAATAATCACGGTATCGCCAATTCTTATGTCCTTTCTGGCGATTTCATCTTCATTATGAAGTGTAGCTCTTGAAATTACGCTTCCTGCAACCAAAGTCGGCGTCATTACCGCAACCGGAGTAATTGCGCCGGTACGCCCAACCTGCAAAATAATATCAAGAATGCGGCTTGAAACCTGTTCCGCCGGAAATTTATAGGCTATTGCGTATCTTGGAGCTTTTGCGGTCATCCCCATTGTTTTCTGCTGGGCAAAATCGTTTACTTTAATGACTATTCCGTCTATTTCATAAGGCAGGCTTTGCCTTTTCTTATGCCATTTTCTGCAAAATTCCATCACTTCATTTATTGATGAAAATTTTTGATAGTATTCGCAGACTTTCAAGCCGAGTTTTTTGAAAGTTTTCAAGGTGTCTTCCTGCGTTTTGATGTTTGGAAGATTGGTTCTATCAAGATGATAAAAAAACATATCAAGATTTCTCTCCGCCGCTATTTTCGGATCAAGCTGTCTTACCGATCCTGCCGCCGCATTTCTTGGGTTGGCAAAAAGCGGCAAATTCTTCTTTGCTTGAGTTTCATTTAATTCTTCGAAAGATTTTTTTGGCATAAACACTTCTCCGGAAACTTCCAAATTTATATCTTCATTTAATCTTAAAGGTATTGATTCAATTGTTTTCACCGCATGTGTAACATCTTCGCCAGTTATTCCATCCCCCCTTGTAAGGGCACGCACAAACAGCCCTTTTTCATACTGAATTGTTATATTTAATCCATCAATTTTAAGTTCGCATATAAATTCAATTTTATCCGGCACAAGTCTTGAGATTCGTTTAAACCATTCATTGATTTCATCTTCGGAAAAAACGTCGGAAAGGCTTTTTTTAGGGCTTGTATGTTTTACGCTTTTGAATTTCTCGGAAAGTGTGCTCCCGACTCTTTGTGTCGGAGAATCTTTAGTTACAAATTGAGGAAATTTTTCTTCAAGTTCTATCAATTCGCGTTTTAAAGAATCTCTTACAGACTCGTTAACTTCGGATTCATCAAGAACAAAATATTTGTAATTGAGATTAGAGATTTTCTCCTTTAATTTTTCTATTCGAATATAGGCTTCTTCTTTGTCCATATAAAGGTGTTCGCTTCGCAAACGTTTTTTGGGTAGGCCAGACATTCGGTCGGGCTGTTGATTTACACCCTTAATTCTGCTATAATTTACAGATTTATTCAATAGACTTACTGATAAATATTATGGACGACGATAAAAACCAAAAAGCGCCTGTTATTGACTGGAAAACTCAAAAAGAGCTGAACATTCCGCTTGCTTTACAAGGGCAGGCGGATCCGCAAACTACGCAATTTTTGGAGATGATTATAAAACTTATAAATGAGGGAAAGATCGCTTTGCATAATCCTGACACGTTAATCAATCATGACGTTTACGACAAGCTTTCCACTGAAAAACAAAGTAAAATTGAGATGGAGGCTTTTAATCTGCTTACCGCTATCAGAGATATAAAAGATTTATATGATGCAGGATACAAAGATACATTTCAGATATTGAATGATGTGGAAAGATTGAGGCTAACGAAAGAAAGGCTGGAAGAAATAGGCGGAGATTTGTTTATTATTTAGCTTGTTAAATTTTACAAATGACACCACCGGATCCCGAGAAAAAAGATGAAGGTGCGAAAGCTCCCGAAGGACAAAAGCCTGCGGATGTTGCAAAGCCTGCAGAGGCTCCGAAAGTAGCTGAAGCTGCAAAGGAAGTTGCTAAAGCAAGTAATGCTGAGGCAAGGCAGGATTTGGGTGATGAGCATGCTCAGGGTGCTGTAAAACCGTCTGAAGCCGAAGAAACAGGTCTTGATAAGCTTGCAAACAGCCTTCCGCAAAATAAATGGACTGAAATGTACCGCCAATTGGCTTTACAAGTAAAAGAGCATCCCGAATTAAACGGATCTTTTACAAATGCCGCTCTTGTAATGCTGCTTTGGGCGGCGAAGTATGCCCATTACATGGATATGATTCCCGGAGTTTTCGTGGCTTCCCTTGATAAGGAAGAAAATCTTAAGGATGAAAAACTTTCAGAAAAAGAAATAGAAA
>MFXA01000030.1 GCA_001787455.1 Candidatus Peregrinibacteria bacterium RIFCSPLOWO2_01_FULL_39_12
TGCAAGCATTAACGGATTTGAAATCTCAATAACGAGAATATTTGAAACTCAATCCTTTCGGCTTCCTCAATTTATAGAAAAAATCAAGGCTACAGTAGAGTCACCATATCTGGATAAAAGAAGTAAATATCAAACGTGTAGAGGTATTCTACAGGACGCAATGGGATCTTACGGTATAGTAAGGATTGGTGATTCTATTGATGGTAGTCTACATACTGGTATAAACGAAGACTATATGATGAAAATGTGGGAGTTTCTAGAAAAATTTCGAGAATTTTTTGGAGAAGAAATGCCGGATGAGGATTTTGATTACTTTGTAAGAAAATATATTGGTGAATTAGCTCTTTCATTTTATATAACTGAAAAGGGATGCCCAGCTCTTTGGTATGCTAATAATCACGACAGAAAAATGGACAAGATAAAAGAAATTTTAAATAAATACGGCATAATTTCTTCTCAGCAAGCAACTGCTTTGGAGGCACAAGCTAAAATAGCAATTAGGAAAGTCTTAACAGAACATCTTGCTCCCGAGCTGTATTCGGGAAGTGCCGGAGGAGGTAAAGATGAATCGTTGATTAGGCGATTAGCCGAGAAATACGGCATTGAACTGCCTACGGAATTGGAATACTGGCAGAAAAGAGTAAGTGAGGAGATGCAAAGTCTCGAAGAGATTGTACGAAAATTTGAAGAAGATAAGAAAGAGCCATTCGTAAAATACGAAATCGAAAGAAAAAGTAAAGTTATTGCAGGTGGTCTGGAAGTTTTGAGAGCAGGATTTTCTAAATTTGATAGCAGCGTTCTCCCTGACGGCGTTAGTTCGATGGATAATTGGATCCAAACTTTCAATGAGCAGTTGGTTGCAGTTAAAAAATTCAATCTGAGACACTTGTTTAAAGAAAGAGAAGAAAAGTTAGCAAAGGATTTTAAAAAGGCATTAGATGATCGAGATTCAAATGAAATTAGAAGATGTATTTCTTTTTATGATGACCTAATTAAGGAGGCAGGAGAAGATCTCAGCCTTTCAGTCAATGTAACGGATCTTATAAGACAGAAAATTTCAGGAATAGATTCGGAAATTACAGCTCTCTCGCAAGGTATTTTTGAAGATTTATCTTCGGCAGAGAGAAATGGTGAGGCAATCTCTGCATTAGGAAAATTAAGAAACATTTTGGATGCGGGTCTGAAAAAATTTTCCGAAGCAGCTTAACAGATTATATCTTGCAAAAGATATTTTAGCTGTGATAATGGGCTCATGCCAACCTGCCTAAACTGCAAACAAGATTTTCAAATCCGCGATGCCGACCGCGAGTTTTACAAACATTTTGATTCGCCCGATCCCAAAATGTGCCCCGATTGCAGACTTCAACATAAGCTTTGTTTCCGCAATGAAAGGACATTTTACAAGCGTACAAGCGATTTATCAGGCAAATCCATGATTTCGATATATGCGCCCGACTCCCCTTACAAAGTTTATGCCGCGGATGAATGGTGGAGCGACAAACATGATGCCACCAAATACGCGCAGGATTTTGATTTTAACAGGTCCTTTTTTGAACAATTTCATGAACTGCTTTTGGAAGTGCCGCGTATTGGCTTATTCAATGTAAATCCCACAAACAGCGATTACTGCCAACAGGCTTACGACAACAAAAATTGCTATCTCTCAATGGTGATTGAAAAATGCGAAGACTGCATGTACATCTCTCATTCCAACAGTATCAGAGATTGTTACGACTGCAGTTTTTTGCATGATTGCGAGCTTTGTTATCAATGCATGGACAGCAACAAACTTTATGGCTGCATAAATGCTCAAAGCTGCCAAAATTCCAGTAATTTATTGTTTTGTTACGACTGTATAGGATGCCATGATTGTGTCGGATGTTACGGTCTGCGCAACAAAAGTTTTTATATAATGAATGAGCCTTATACCAAAGAGACTTATCAAAAAAAGTTGAAGGTTTTGGAGCTCAATAAATTCAGTAAATTTTTGAATTGCAAATCGTATTTTGTTGATTTATCCAAAAAACAGCCGCATCGCGCCAGCAGGAATTTGAATGTGGAAAATTCTTCCGGGGATTATCTGATTAACTGCAAGAATGCTTACGATTGTTTTGACTCTTTTGAACTCCAGGATTGCTCTTACTGCACATGGATTTTTAACAGCCACGATATTATGGATGTGTATGGAATGGGTCATAGCGAATGGATATATGAGGGAGTTGGTGTTGAGGCGGTGAATAATTGCGCTTTCAACACTTTTGTTTCAGACAGCAGTGATGCGTTTTACAGTGATTGCTGCTTTTATTGCAGATATATTTTTGGATGCGCGGGGCTCAAAACAAAAAAATATTGTATTTTGAATAAGGAATATAAGCCTGATGAATATGAGAAGATGAAGGCGCGGATTATTGAACATATGAAAAAAGAACGAGCCCACGGCGCGAGCGCGCAAAAGGAATTTGGACAATTTTTTCCGATCAGCCTTTCGCCTTTCGCTTACAACGAAACCGCTGCAAATTACAGATTCCCTTTGACTAAAAAAGAGGCTTTGAAATTGAATTGCGGTTATCGTTGGAGGGAGACTGATCCGAAAGAATATTTGAAACAAACTTATAATATTCCGGATGATTTGGAAGATGTCGACGCGAGCGTGTGCGATCAAATTTTGGTCTGCGGCGATTGCGGCAAGAATTATAAAATCATGCCAAAAGAACTGAATTTTTATAAAAAAATGAATATTCCTGTTTCGCGCAAATGTCCGGACTGCAGATTCATGGACAGATTTAAGGCGCGCAATCCCAAACATCTATGGGATAGAAAGTGTGAAAAGTGCGACAAGGATATCAAAATCACTTATTCTCCGGAACGTTCCGAAAAAGTTTATTGCGAGGAGTGCTACGGCGGAATGGTGAATTAGAGTAGGTTGATATTGTCCGGACGTTGTGCTAAATTTGCGATAATTAATTAATCAAAATCATATGAAACTTTTACGTTATATTGTATCCGGGCTAACCGTTATCTTTTTATTCAGTATTTTTCCCGTTTCGACCGTTCTTGCTGCCGATACCAATGGAAAGATTGTCAAATATAAAGTGGTTGTGATTGAGGATCCTGCGACTCCTGATAAAGTTTTGAAAAATGTTTATGTGAATATGTACCGTATCAAAGTTGTTGATGATCAGTATGTTGGTACACGCGTAAAAACTTTGACTACCAGTTACAACGGTTATCGGGCTGTGTTTAAAGTGTGGCCAGGCAGAGTAGTGGATTTTTTACCTTTTAACTCCAAGAATGAAGCCAAAAGTATAGAGAACAAGAAACATATTTTTACAGCACCTCCTCTTAAAAACTTTAGCAAAAATGATGCCATCGCACAGCTTTGTCTTACAGCGGGTGTTGATTTCACAAAAAAGTTAACCGATAAGGAAACCGGCGAAGAATTCTGTAATCTGCAAGGGCAACTGGTGCTGGAGTAAAGGGAGCTGTTATCTACCGTAGTTGATGTTTTTTGGCTGGTTTAATGCGATGAGACGTTTTTTGTTTCAAGTGTTGCAATTCGAGCGATTTATCAATCAAAATCGAACTGTCGCGGAGTGCCTCATCCCCATATTTACCAAAATATTTTTTGTTCTTATCAAAGTATCTTTTAAATGCTTTTAAATCTTTTTTTTTGACGATTTTTATCAATTCATCAATTGATTTTTTGTATTGATTGAGAGATTTAAGAGCATAAGGATTTTCGATTTGAATGCTACCGTAAAGTCCTGCGTCCTGAGCAATAATGCGGGCAGCAAGCTGAATTTTCAGCTCTGAAGCCTTGCCTGTGTACTGTAAGAGCTGCCTGATCGGCAGCTTGCATCTGCGCAAAGCATCGGCAAAAGTTATTTCCGCAAAGTGAATAAGCCCTTGAGCTATATTCATGGTTTTGTCGTGTTCGGGAGGTGTCATTTTTTCGATTTTAACGCGATTTTCTTTCAGAAAATCTACCATCCATTTCGACCATTTTTTAGATTTTACCGTCGGACAAAGAATTATAGTTTGACCCGGAATCGGATTGCTGTTTCCGAACATCGGGTGCATACCCATCACCTCGCATTTTCCTTTAAGCATGGCTTTGACCGGCGCTTCTTTAATTGAAGTGAAATCCATTATCGCTGAAGCCGGTTTCATATATGGCAAAACTTCTTTTATGACTTTAATTGTTTTATCTATCGGGACTGAAACAATCACAATATCCGATCCTTGTACAAGATTTTTGTTCGTGAGTTTTGGTGTTTGTGGCACCGGCAGAGGCGGACGTTGCGCAAACGTTTTTTTATTAGCAAGTCCTTTTGGTTCGCTTCTCGTTCCAACATCCGAAATAAGAACTTTTAATCCTTTTCCCATGAAAAAATTTGCAAAAAGCCGACCCATTCGGCCATTGCCGCCAATGATTCCTATTACTGGATTCATGTTAGTTGCCTTTAAATTTTTCGGTCACACTGTGAACAGCGTCCTTTGCTCCTTTTTTAGCTTTCTTGAGATAATTTCCAAAGCTTTTTTCTCCTTTTTGAAATGTTTCCGTGCCTTTTACAGTGTCACCTATATCTTCGCCCATTCCAATCAATGTGTTTTTGACTGTATTAAAACCAATGCCTCCTTCTTTTATTTCTTTTTTAAATTCTTTTCGGATGTTTTCGCCTTTTTTAGGCGCGAATAAAATTCCAATAGCTGTACCTGCTATTAGTCCTGCAAGCAATGATTTTAATCCTCTAAACATAGGAAATTTGGTTAGTAAATTCTGCTACGATAAATAGTAGCAAGAAGCTTTGCCTGATAGCAAGAATAAAAGAAATTTTGTTTACAAAATTTCTGTATATCTAAACAGCATATCAGCCATTTCTGCGCGAGTCATTGGATCTGCAGGATAAAAGTAAAATTCGTTATCAGTCAATGAGTTGGTTTTCGCAAACCATGCGTAAGAAATGTACCACTTTGTATCTGAATTGTTCGGCGTGTCGAAATAAGGCTGGCCATAATTGCTTGTAGGAATAATTATATTATCTTTTACCTTAGCCGTGTTAAGCATCATAACTAATGCTTCTACTCTATTTACGGCTTTGCCGGGTTTGAATTTTCCATCGGAATATCCATTTATAACTCCCAAAGATAAGCCTGTTTTGATATAAGAAGCGTACCATGCGTTTTTATCCGTATCCGTGAATCCTAATTTCTGGCCGTTATTATCAAGAATTTTAACGCTCAAAGCTTCCAAAATTACTTTTAAAGCTTCTGCGCGTTCGATTGCTTTATCAGGTTTGAATGTTCCATCGTTGTATCCTTTAAAAATATCTTTACTAACCGCCCATTCAATAGCCTCGCAATCCGCACTGTTCTCATTTACATCACTAAATCCGGCGCATGATTTTTGACCGCCATTTTTTGCAATGGACGAATCTTTCACTTCAAATTTTCCTTTTTCTGCGTCTTTTCCCTTGTTGTTTGAAGCGATAATTTTATATTCATAGATGCCATCTTCTGCGTAGTCACCGTATTTATCTTTTCCATTCCAATAAACGCTGTGCGATCCTTCGCCAAAATTTTCATTCTCAACAACTGTTGCAACCGTGTCGCTGTTATCGCGAATTTCAATTGTAACATCCGCTTCCCTTTCCATCTTAAAAGATATTTCGAGCTCGGAATTTTTAGGAGAAAACACCAACGGAGCGGTTGTATCCTTATATACATTTGGCTTTTTATTCTCTTTTTCATCTTCTTCAACTTCTATTATTCCTTCTTCCATATCCTCACCACTTGAATTTTGAGTTGTAACTTTATAAGTATATTTGCCTTCTTTATTTATAACTTCATCCCCTTTCCATTGAATTTCATAAGAACCGGGAGCGGCATTTTCTTCATCCGCAAGTGTTTCTATTTTTTTGTCATCTTTAGATATAACAACTTTGAAATCGCCTTCAGCCATAAGTGTAAATACAATAAACTCTTTTTCATTTCTGCCCGGATCAAAATTTTCCTTTGAAGTAAATATATTTTTAATGCGTGCTTCATCTGTTTCGTCATCGCCTTCAAATCCTTTTTTTACTTTGACAGTTCCCGTTTCAGTATCTTTTTCAGAAGATGTTTCAGCCTTGATTTTATAAGTGTATTCGCCGTTTTCAACCTTATCGCCCTCATCATTTTCACCATTCCATTCAACTGTGTGCTCACCTTTCGTGTAGGCTTTTTTGCTAACCAAAGTAACAACTTTGTCGTTATCTTCATCTGAAATTTCGACAGTGACAGTGGCATCCTGGCTGACAGAAAATGTAATTTCAGCCTCCTGATCGTCATAAGGATCAAAAGTGCTGTTATCCACTTCCACATCTGTTATTTTTAGCTGGTTGCTTAAAGTTTTTACCGTAATCCACCCGCTTTTAGAGGCGGTTCCGGTCGATACGTTAGGGACACCTTCCGACTTAAGATAATAAAAATAGTCACCGTCTTTTACTTTTTCACCTTTGACTCCGGTTTCATTTTCCAATCCGTACTTTCCCTCCCAAACAGGTTGATAACAGCCCGCTTTCTTGTTTTCAGATACAGTCAACATTGCAACTTTTTTAGATGAGGATTGGTTCTCCGACTGATATATCCCCAAAGTTACTTTTGACTCTGCGCCGGTACAATAAGAAATTTTAGCTGTTTCATCTTTAGAAACATCAATGGTTGACTGAGATATTGCCACACTGGTAATACTCACCGAAGGCAGGGTTGTAAGAGTAAACGCGTGAGCGGTGCCGGTTGTTATAAGACCAGCTGTCAAACCTGTTATTACGGCTTTCGTAAGCCATTTTTTAAGCGTATTAAACATAAGAAAATTTGTTAGTAAGCGAATTAAGTGCTCAACTTTAGCATGGAGTTGCTTTTTTGTCAATAGTTAATTGTAATAATGTTTTAGCGGGGTATTAAAGGAGGCTTTTGATCCCAAATTCTTTAAGGAGTTTTCTTAAAAGAAAAATCGGCAAACCGACAACATTAAAATAATCGCCATCAATTTTTTTGATAAAAAGCGAGCCTAAACCCTGGATGGCATATCCGGCGGCTTTATCCTTACCTTCCCCTGAATTTATATAAGCTTCAATGTCGGATTCTTCCAGACGGTCTACGGTTACCAATGTCGTTTCGAGCCCGGATACATTCTTTTTTGTTTTTGAATCGATTATACATATTGCAGAGATAACTTTGTGAGTGGTTCCGCTAAGAAGCCTTAAAATACGCTTTGCATCCTCCCTGTCTTTCGGCTTGCCTATTTGATGTTCACCAACCGCTACAACGGTGTCCACTCCTATTATAAGGGCATTTTTATAGTGATGCGCGACGTTTTGAGCTTTTCCGATTGCATTATGCATGGCGAGTTCTTCCGGAGTTAAGTGTGTATCTTTTTCTTCAAAATCGCTTGGATGGACAATAAAATCCACTTTGATTCCTTTAAGAAGTTTTTTTCTTCTTGGACTTTTGGACGCGAGGACAATTTGTTTAGGCAGATTCATATATGCGGGTCATAAATTTTTTATTTGACTTAGGGTTACGCTTATCTTAGACTACCGACGCTTATTATTATTCTAAAACAAGCAAAATGCCAGTAATCCAATCCGCAAAGAAGCAAATGAGACAGGATATTAAGAGGAGAGCGCGAAATCATCCTCTTAAAAGCGAAGTTAAAACATTGATGAAGAATGAGTTAAAGTTGATAAAAGGAGGCAAACTGGAAGATATAAAGAAAAATCTGCCTCATATATATTCCGTTATCGATACCGCCTGCAAGAAACATCTCCTTCATAAAAATACTGCGGCACGAAAGAAATCAAGATTGGCTTTGGCTTTGGCTGCTTTGGAAAAGGGCGGAGTAAAAGCTGTTGCAGGGATAGTTGCGGGCGAATCTAAATAAATTTTGCTTTCGAGTATTTTTTGTATTAAACTCTGTCGTGTGCCAGATGTAATTTTTGACGATTGAGATGTTCGGTATTTGGCACCGGTTCTTTAAAAAGTGGGCCTGTAGCTCAGTGGTTAGAGCAGTCGGCTTAAAGATATGATGCTAAGTTGTGCTAAAGGATGATGAATTTCGGAATGACAATTATGGCAAACTAAAATACATTTTTGAAGTTCGTTCTGAATTTTAGAAAACTTCCTGTTAGAAAGTGACCGAATATCTAATTTAAAGTCTTTCCTCTTAGGATTTTGATGATGGAATGTTAGTGCTGATAGATTTTTGTTATAATTACAAATCGAACATTTTCCACCTAATTCTTTAACTATCTGTAGTTTTCTTTGTAAACCGCGATCTTGTTGAGCTTGATAGCACTGATGTGTTTTGTTTTTGCAGCGTAAACTACAAAACATTTGTTGTTTACCTCCCAATTCTTTTCCACAGATTTTACAGTTTATGAAAGATTTCATAACCAGATAGTAACATAATACGTATCTATATCAAAGGGCTGCCCGTCCTTTACGGTCGGGTATAATCTGTCAAATTCGGGGAAGCCTAAAGTTACAATGAGTAACTATGGTAATCCCGAGCCAAATCTTCGGTTGAAACCGAGGGGAGGTGTAGAGACTAGACGGCAGAGTTTTAAAAAAGTTTGCCAGGGCAGACTTTAGAACAAGGGATAGTCCAGCTTACAAACTCGAAAGGGTCTATGAAAATAGCAGTAAGATGCATAACCGATTGGTCGTTGGTTCAATTCCAACCAGGCCCACCACAGAAATTTTGCTTCGCAAAATTTCCTATAAAAATAAAATGTTTTTCAGCATGTCCCTGAGAGCGTCCCCTGTTAGAAAATCTTATTTTTTCGCCGCTTTCACCTTTGTCTTGCTTGGTTTCACTTTCTTTATCAGTGATTTTGCTTCAGGTTTAGTTGGAGCTTTAGCTTCTTTGGCTTCCTTCACTTCTTTGTTTACCTTATTCGAAGCCCCGGCGTCTAAAACCTTCAAAATTCTATCGAGTTTTATGTTTATCATTGTAAGTTTTTCATCAAGTTTACTGTTGCCACCAGCGGAAGGTCGCGCACTTTTAACTTCCTTATTCCTGCCAAAACATTTATCACAATAGATTGGCTTATCTCCGGAAGGTTTAAATGGGACTTCACATTCTTTGCCACAATCACTGCAAACAGCTTCATGCATTTCCACTGGAGGTCTTTCGGCATAATCTCTGTCACCATAACTTCTCCTGCCACCACCGCCGCCACGGGAATCATGTCTTCCAAAATCTCTACCGCCCGATCTTTCTCCTCTTGAGTCATTGTTTTTACCTTTGAAGCAGTCACTACAAAAAACCGGTTTATCACCGCTAGGTCTAAAAGGCACTTCGCAAGATTTTTCGCACTCACTACAAATTGCTTGGTGCATTTGCATTGGCGGTCTTCTACCACCACCAAATCTTTTACCTCCTCTACCGTGATCATTATAAGCCATTGTAATTTTATTAATAAATGGGTTGCAGTTTAACCTTTAAGCCAGTAAAAAGCAAATTTTGTTTTAGATATTGGTTTTCGCGGAAACATCTACAAGAAGTTGAAAAATTACTTTTAGGCTTCATCGTCTTCCACATTTATCCCTCTTAATAGAACCGAAACCGCCCCTCTGTAAAGACAACCATATTTTCTGCATCGTCGTATTCCCAAAAATAATTTTCTTTTCCATTCTTCCACACGGTCTTTTATTGAATCATCCATTTCACAGGCGTTTATGCTTCGCAGTAATTTTTTCGCATCATCACTTGAGGCATTTCTTTCATACGTGCAAATACCTGCGTCGCCCATAAGCGCTTCAACGATCGTTTCATTGAATTGTACTGCTGTAATAAATTTTACATTTCGGAAAGCCGGGAAAATGTCATTTGGATCCTCTTTCGCTTCCATATTTTCCACATTGCCTCTGGATGGAGCTCTTCCCCACTTTTTACCTTTTTTTCTACCAGCAGATGTGGTTTCGGAATCATATTCCAGTGACGATGTCCAGAATATGGTTATTCTATAAAAATAATTTTCATCTGAATTTTCTGCAGCTTTATCCATGTCGGCATCAGCAATAACTTCTTCTATATCTAAAGTTATTCCTATTCTTTTAAATATTCTTCCTACTGTTCCCAGCCTTCCAGCTATTGTATGGTCTGCTACTTTTAATGTCTTTTCCAATTCATGTATTGTTGTTCCGTCTTCATCTCCCGAATCTGAACTAGGGTTATCGGCGGCTAGAGCGATGGCTTCGGCTATTCTGTAATTCATCTCACTTTTTTCCCCTTTAAATTTGTCACGATTCTCTCTGAGGCACTGCAGATATGATCTCTCTTCCGGAACGGCTTCCCGTGAGTCTTCTGGAGAGGTTGATGCAATGAGAAATTCCGCTTGAGGTTTTCGAGAAGGTGATCCTTTTACAGGTTTTTGTGCTGGTTCCGGCACAGGTTTCACAGGCACGGGCTTTGCAATTTTCGCACCATCATAATGCATGGTTTTTCTTGTTTCTTCATTGTCAATCACATAAACAGGCTCATGTCCTTTTGTTGGACATACCAACACAAAACCGTTTTGCATGTAGATTGTTGGGTTTAAGTCTGTTTTCGCTGTAGCTGCTATTCTCGCCAAATATGCATTTGCTTTTTCGACTAATTTTTCTATAAAGCCAATATCTTCATCCGTACATAATTCTTTAATATCAAGACAGAGATACCTTTGGTGGAGGGCTTTAAGCAGTCTCCTTATGTTCACATCCTGAGTTCTCTCTATGATTGCGGCTAATTTTCTGTGCAATATAAGGGTTTCCTGCGAAATTGCTGTTGTTATCCGGATTCTGGCTGAATATCTGATTTTTTGAGTTTCTTGCGCTGTTAAACGCCCGAATTGTTCTACGCGTGCACGAGCTTCTTCGGCTGATTTATCGGAACAGTCCGGAATGTCCCCTCTTGATGTTTCGCAATCTTTCTCAGCCATAACAAAAAAATTCTAAAGAAAATAAAAAGTAATAGCTTCTTAATCATCCAGTGCCGAACTAAAATCTTCGCCTCTGGGTTGTCCTGAACTTATGTTTACAAATAGGCAAATATAAACTCCATGATTTACCACGTTGCGCACTTGTTCAGGAGCGGCATTTTGCATTTCAAGATATGTACGAACAGCTTTTGGTCCGGAAACCAAGATGGAATCATCTCTTCGGTGTCTTCGTATTTCATCGTCATCTTCTCCGCCACCCATCATTAGATCATCTGAACAAAACAAAATTTCCTCAGCTTTTCCTTGTTCTACCGGAAATTGTACCTCGGCCATTTTGCCCGGGTTGCCAAGCATTCCACTTGTCACGACTCCGATTGTTGGAGACTTCCATTCACTTTCACTTCTAATTGCCACTGATACACTTTGTAACCCAATGCCATTCAGCTCATTCCATGGATTTAATACCAGCGATACGGTGTCCCCTCTTTCCACCTCTGCCATTTGGATCCTTTGCCTCAACCACAATTGGATGGATTCGATTGTTTTTGGATCTCCTAGAAGCCCCTCCCAAGCTTCCACGTGAAACATACTTGCTATTTCCATGGAGAGATATTTGGCATTTTCAGCCCTGTCATAAGATGGCAAAGTAATATCTGCTTTTGGTACT
>MFXA01000031.1:0-1883 GCA_001787455.1 Candidatus Peregrinibacteria bacterium RIFCSPLOWO2_01_FULL_39_12
GCTTAACCATGAACGTGCAATAGACTGACTTGAACCTACAACTAAACCGGTTGATATCGCTGCGAAGTAAAACAAACCTTTTGTTGTAGCAGTAGCCAACAAAATTACTATCATTCCCCAAATAAATATTGTCGACAATAAAATCTTTTTTGATCCTTTCTTGTCGCTTAGCCATCCGAAAAATAATGTTGCAGGGAATCCTATTAATTGCACTAAAAGAAGTAGGATTGTAATTTCAGAAACAGTAAAAGAGAGCGTGGTTTTGGCGTAAATCGGGACAAAAGCGAAAATGGTAACAAGGGCATCATTGACGAAATAAAATGCCAGTAAAAACCATGCGATATCTTTATGCTTTCTAATGTCTTTGATTGTATTGAACACTCTTGAGCAACCAATTTTTATCAAACTCAAAAATGATTTTTTTGTTTGAGTTTTGGTGTCTTCTTTTATAAAGATGAAAACCGGGATTGAAAATAACAGGAAAAACACTGCCGTTAACGGAAATGTAAGTTTATAAAAATCGTTTTCGATTCCGCCGTCATACAGCGGTTGCAAAATAAGCATTGCCGCAATTCCGCCGATATATCCCAATCCCCAGCCAAGACCCGATATGAGTCCAACGGTTTCTTTTGTGGATACTTGAGGAAGTAAAGAATTATATATTGTGAGTGCTATCTCAAAGAAAAAATTAGTTGCGATAAATATCAATGAAGCAAAAAGTAACGTATTTGAGCCAGTAAAATATAATGAAGCTGTGCCAATCACCGAAAGAACTGTAAAAATTATAAGTTTTCTTTTTCTTTTTTTATCGTAGTCGGCTATTGCGCCGATTATTGGAGAAAAAAGAGCTCCAAGTAGAATAGAAATACTAATGGAAAACCCCCACCAAAAATCCCCCATATTGTTGCCGGCAATTACCTCCTTGAAATATATCGGGAAAACAAAACTGCAAATCAACAAATAATAAGATGAGTTTGCAAAATCAAAAAACGCCCATGATAGTGCGTCTTTTTTTGTAATTTCTTTTAAGAACTGTTTCATGGAAATCTTTATGGTCTGTACAAAGGCGGTGTCGTCACTTCAAATGCATTATCAATTTTTTTGACCGTATAATCAAATTTATCTTTTGACGGCATTTCTTCTTCTGTCGCCCCGCAGCATGGACCGAAAATATAAGTGCTGCCATCTTTGTTTAAAAATTGGACAACCAAATTATATTCGTAATTTGCCGTTTGTTTTGCTTCCAATATTTTTGCCTTCAAACAAGTTTGCACAGCTTTGCAATAATTTTCCAACACCTTGGCTTTGTTGTTTGTTTCCTCCGCGGGACTGTAAATTCCAAGGTTTTCCCAGTCCACTTCATCCGAACTGAAAAGTTTCAATGCTTCTTCAAATTTACTTTCGCTAAGATAATTAAAGAATGTTACTAGCGCATCTTTTGCTTTTTCGGATTCGTCTTTTCCTGTAATAGCTGGCTCTTGTTGTTTGAAAGATTTCTGATAATAAACCCCACCGCCAACAATGATGGCTATAATAATTATAGTAAGAATAATTTTGGATGTCTGTGATTGTATATATTGGATTGTTAGAATTGCATTGTGCCGATGTGTTTTCCCATTTTTTCAAGTTCATCCGGAAAAACAATCGAATCTCTATACAGGATATCATCTACGGATGCTTTTTTCCATCTATCCAAAAATCCAGCTATTCCCTGCCTATTTTTGATTTCATCGCGTGTTTTGTATCTAATACCTTGAACTTCTTTAACGTTCCCCTGTTGTCCAAGTGCAACAACTGCATCGGTACAATTTGTTAAGAGTGGACCCGCTAGGTTGTAAGGCTGATTTTGTAAATTTTGTTCAAACCATTGACGTGCTTTCGTT
>MFXA01000031.1:1934-6335 GCA_001787455.1 Candidatus Peregrinibacteria bacterium RIFCSPLOWO2_01_FULL_39_12
AATTTGCTTTTGAGTTGGGAAACCGGTAAATCACCGGAACAAGTTGGCGGACGACATCCGACAGCCATCCATTCTTTTTTATCTTGATCGAAGTAAGCGACCTCTGAATGCCAATAATTCGGATGACCATATCCCATGGTTTGAGCTGCGTCAGCGATGAAATCATCACTGGTGTTTCTATCATTTGGATTGTTTTCGAATAAGAGCAAATAAACGTATTCTTCGTCTTTGGGCAGATTGTCAAAATCTATGTATGTTTTTAGTTTATCCGGTTCTTCCGCATGAGTACTTAGTGGCGTAAAGGCGGATATCAAGGCTGCTCCACCGGCTAACATACGCCGTAAAGCATCTCGTCGGCTCATGCTTGATTCTTCTGGTTGGTGGTGAGATTGTTTTTCCATGGACTACACTAGAGCATTAGCATGGCGACTTGTCAAATCTGAACTGATGGCGAAAAATCTCACTTGTTTTTCGCGATGTATTTTTGTACTGCTGTTATATCCGTTTTTTGGTGCTCGCCTGAAAGCAACTTTTTATATTCGATTAAGTCCTGCGGACTTACTATTGGCACTTGGATTCCATAAATACTGTGAGTTTGCGCCGTTTCAAATTTTGCCGGGCAGTGTATCCAAACTCTATTTTGATCATCAAAGATTTTTACATCAAATGCGCCGCCGATATCAATTTCCTGACTTTTATAATTTAGTTTTATAAGTTTCACATCCCACCTTTCATCTTTGCAGTGAGCTGGGCCAAACGTAATGTATGGTTCAATATCAGGGAGCAGAATATCCATTTTATCTTCCGGCACATCAATATCAATGTCGTTTACCGGACGTTTGGCTCCGTAGATATTAGCGGCAAAACCACCTGTAATTTGGAACGGTACATTGTGCTTTCCAAAAACGGGGACAATCCATTTTAATGCGTTTTCGAGCTTATTGTTCATAATGATTTTGTTGGCTGCGAGCATGCCTGTTATATATGAATCCTCAAGCCCAATAACATTGTGATCTCCAGCTAAATAGATGTTTTTCCCCTGCTCGCACTCCAACAATTCGTCTCCTGTAATATTGAAGGCGGGTTCCCAGTGCTTTTCGAAGACAACCTTTGGATTCACAAAATAATTTTCCAACTTGGGATTAACAGTTTTAGAATAAAAGATATACGAGCCGTCAACTTGCTTACGAATAAAAATAACATCCGAACTACTGTTAAATAATTCAAATTGACCTCCTTTCCATCTGTCTCTAAGCTCGCCTGAAACGTGAAATACGTATGAATTAGAGCCTGCTTTCAGTTTTTTCAAACCTAGTAGCTTCTTGGCAGTATGCGCTGGTGTTGCAACCACTATATGGCGCGTCTTGTACGCTTGTCCATTTTTTGTTTGGATTTCACCATCTTTAATTAAAGTTACTGAATCGTTTTTGATTTTGTCTTGAAAACCCTTAGTCGCTTTATCTGGCAAGAAAGTGAATTCATAGGCTGGCAAAATAAGCCCAAGACATAAGCGCATAAAATCAAAAGCAGACACTTTTGAGAGCGGCAAAAATGTGCACATGTAAATACCCTCGGACAAAAATTTATTAGCGATTCCCGTTATCTTTTTCTCTTTTATAAATTCGGATGCGGATTGGATATATAGTTTTTTTAATTTCGGATCTGATTCGATAACAAATTTCTGGCTACTCCGCTCACATTGTTTTTTGAACTGTTCATATGCTGATTTAAACCTCCAAAGCATGAATAGTAAGCGCAAAGTCTGAATTGGATATCTACACATTTTTGCAAGATGGTAATACTGATTTCTTTTGTCATGAAATTCAACAGAAAATGGATGCAGTTTTTCACCTTTTTTTACGAAAGATAGGATGTGTTTGTAATTGCTCAAAACGAAGTAAGCACCATAGTTTATGCGACCGTCATCAGATGTAGCAATCCTGCCGCCGATGTTTTCCGTAATGACAAGAAAATCCCTTTTATGTTTTGCCAATTGATGAGCGCAACCAAGCCCCGCAACGCCGGCACCGACAATAATTGTCTCTACAGTTTGGGGATTCATGTTTGTATTTTACCGAATTTTGATTTTTTAAAAAGCCTGTCTGATTTCCAACCATCACGTTAGTGGCGGAAAGAATGTATTATTATTTCGGACAACGTCCGCAGGTTGTGATGTTTGGCGTTGATAAAATGTTAGCACGAAGTGCTTTAACAGGTTAAAAGTTGGGTGAGGTTTATTTGCCTTATTTTCGTAACTTCTCATATTCCTCAACTGTCAGTTGAACGTCGTTTAAAATTTTCCTAAGCAGTCCCTTACTTAGCTCTCGATTATGGATTGGCACTACAGTTGTTCTTCCATCTGTATGTTTGAAAAACACATGTGAACCCTGCGCATCTCTTTCAATAAAACCGATGGAAATCAGTATTTTGATCAGCTTTTTTGGTTTGATAGGGATGAGCTTAGGCATGTGAAAACTCTAGGTTTTGGATGCCAATGAATTTTGTTTTCATAATTTCTTTCTTGTTCACATTGCGAAGGCATAATTCCAAAACCTCATCAAGATTTTTCAACATCTCAACTTGTGTTTTTCCTTCTGCATGGCAGCTAGGGACTGCTGGGATAGAGCCGATGAACATTCCATCTTCATCTTGTTCTATATAAACTGTGAATTGTTCTTTTTTCATAGGAAAATTTTAAACGACTACATTTTATCATGAATAGAAAATAAGGCAAATAAAACGAGCCGCAAAGCCGCTGTTGTGCGATGTCTACAAAAATTTTCCCTTGCTCGGAAGACGATATTCCACGACGTGTGGTCCTCTTGGATAATTTACCAGCAAGTGATTTATGTCGACATTTTTTCTGACCGGTCCATCCATATTATTTCTATCTGTCATTAAGAGTGGCGCTAACTGTGTTACTACACCAACATGTTCTATTGCCCCATCGAGCCGCGATCGAATAAAAGCAAGGCATCCTATTTGTGGCTCATTTAATAATGGCAGATTTTCTATATTCCCACCGCCTTCAATTGTACCATCCTTATTCACAATAACGCAGCGTTCCTCTGGGATCATTCCGGTCAGAAAAAAGGCATGGCCAAAACAGTTTGGTGGTCGTTCTCCAGTTTCTGGGTTATGTCCAAGTTCCATGTTTTTAAATAATTAAATTTTTGTAGGTTTCACACAACGTCCCGCGCTTTGCGATGTTTGGCACTGGTACAATTTTAGCACGAAGTGCTACACCAGCGTCAAATATGGGCGTAGCGACCCCAGGGAGCGGAGCCGCAAAGTGCGTGTTATGTTGTGTAATGAAAAAACAAAGGTCGCAGTAAGCGACCTTTAATCTTTTGGAGATTTGCGATGAAAAAATTACTGTTGGACGGCAAGCCCCAGTGCCGCACGAACTTGAGCTAACGCAGCCTCTTGTCTAGCAAATACAGCTCTATCTTCAGGATTACGAGCCTGAAATAGTTCGAGGGCAGCAGTCTGATCTTCAGGAGTCCCCGCACCTGATAAATGAGCCATATGGGCCCTTTCAACATCTCCGGAACTTTGACCCAAGTGAGATTGATACTGGTAGCGAAGGGGATTTATTAAACCTTGGCTATCAAGACGTCCTTTTAAGCAACACAATGCTAATCCAGCTATGTCATTGAGAACTTGCGCATCACCTAGTGATAGGCCACTTTCTTTGTATCTAACGTCCCGGGCTAGCCGAAGTTTGGCAGTGGTAAAATTTGTGCGCTAGCACTCACCACTGCCAAATTTGGGTGAGCGAGCTAAAAAAATTTTTAAAACCTTATTCCCCTAAGATCCATTCCTGTGGGATCATCATGAAACCAATGGTCTAATTCTAAATTGTCGTCAAACGTATCAATAGAAATGTTTAAGTCTATTCCCCAAAAGGCTATTTTTATTATGCAAATTAGTATGATAACGACAACTATGATGTAAGGGATAAAGGATTTGTTTTTCATAAATGATTTTAAAAATTATTTTAGCGAGCGAACCGGCTAGCCCGTGTTGTCGGATGTAATTGAAAGTTTTTGTAATGCTTCGTCAAATGATTGAAGTGATTTATTGCCGAACGTTACTTCAGAAGGTAAATTGTCTAAGTCATCAAAATTGATTTCAATAACTTTTAATAAAACTTTTTCAAAAGGTATCCCTTTTAGTTTAATCAGCCCATTTCTAAACTCCGGAGAATATTGTTGCTGGTTAAGCCAATGTTCAAGAGTGTCTTCAATTTTGATGACGGATTTTTTAAATAGCCATTCTTTGGCTGAGTTTTTTCTTATTTCCATAATTATATTTGTTAGGTATTAGAATTATAAACTTTCAATTATTTCCGACAACGTCCGCGGGGTGTGCGAACTTTGACAGTGATATAATACGCCG
>MFXA01000032.1:0-24273 GCA_001787455.1 Candidatus Peregrinibacteria bacterium RIFCSPLOWO2_01_FULL_39_12
GAAGGAGAAGGAAAAGTAATTTATTTAATGGATGACGGTGGCAGTTTAAGGAAAGGAAAGTTGACAAGAGAAAAAGGATCGGAAGATTACACTTTTGAGTCAATAAATCTTCAGGAACCCGGCAAAGATGGACCGGACATCGAAACTTTAATTGCAAATGGACTTCCAATGCATATGGCATCCGCACAGCAGGCAAAAACAGCTGGAGAATGGAAAAAACGCCGGATAAACGGAAGATCTTTAATGGAACTGCAACATGCCGGAGGGATTGCAAATGCGGGAGCTGAGGAAATAGGAGGAAATATACCGACACTTGATGATTTAACAGGACCAAAATCTCACGGCAGACGCAAAGCTCATGGCGGTCATGAAGAAGAATATGGCGGTCACGAAGAAGGCGAGCACGAGGGGCAAGAAGAACATGAAGAACACGAAGGCGATCATGAAAAAGCAAAAAAATATAACAAAGAAGCGTTGCCGTACAACGTTGTGCACAAAGTCGGCGGATTTAAAGTTAAAGAAATAAATTTTATAAAAACTTACTGGGATAATACGCGCTTTTTCAGCTGTGATGATATATGGCAAATGGGAAAAGCGATGTGGGAGTATTATGAACGCAGGTTTGAGCGCAGACAAAAAGAAAGATATTCGAAGGTCGGTGAGGAAATTCCTTTCTGGTCACCGGAAATGAGACGCGTTAATCAGGCATCTGAAAACGAGCAGGTAAACCAATTTAAAGAATCTTATGAACAAAAAGGTATTTTTGAAATTGAAGAACGCCTTTGGAGTACACGCAATAAAGATGAAATGAAAGCGGCTCTCACCGTGCTTGCGGAAAAAGGGCACATAAGATGGGACAATATAGCGCTTTGGAAAAATCTTAATAGATTTGTTGACCCGAGATACGCCATTCCGATACCGGCAAGTGGAGATCCGTACACCCGTCTGGGCGAGAGGAATAAAGACGACCGGACCGGAATGGATTTTCTTAAACCGGCAATAGATTCTTTATGGGGGGAAGGTCAATACAATGAATGGTATTCTTCCTGCAAAAGCCACAGCCAAAGCCATGCGAAAGGCTACTACGAGGAAGGCAAGGAGTTGGAAGGCGTGGATGGAGGACATGGGTTAAGGATGGAAACATTACTGCGCCAGCATAAAATGGGCATATTCGTAGATCCTCATGAGTATGAAGGATTAATACTGCATTCGATTGAAGCGGGAAAATCACAAATGCAGGAAAAAATTTACTTTATGATTGAAGGGGTGACCGCCCAAAATCCGCACGGCCACACCATTTTACCGTTTGAGCGTATCGCTCATATAAATTCTGAAATGCTGGCAAGATTTCCTATTCTTGAATATATATGCGCCGATGTCCCAAGACCCCCGGACGGGAAAGACAAATACAGATTTACTTTGGATGACTACAAGTCATGGGCGAAGATGTTTGATATGGGCAATCCGATGAATTGCAAACCCACAAGAGCGGTTAATGACTTCATGTGGAGATACATAATCCCAAGTGATGAAACTCAAAACCGTATAAATAAAGCGCTTAGAAACGGTGAAAACCTCGATCACGACGACATGTTTGCGTACCTGCCGCCTGCAACCGAAGAGGTTATTACAGATGCCTGCACGGCAACAACGGGACGCAAAAAATTCTTAACTATTGAGGGGTATGCGAACGTAATTCCGGGATTCAGCCAGTACATGCGTTCTCTTGCCGAAACTGATAATAGAAACAAGCTCAGGGAAGCGATTAAATCTTATGTCCGTTTTGAATCAATAATGACAAACAGATACGATAAAGGGGATACTATATACCAAAGACTGAAGTATTCCGTTCTTAACAGCCCGACAATCGTTTCAGATGAGCCTCCTCAAGCATTTATGGATCAGATGAATCCTGCCATTAAAAAAATTATAGCAGCTTATAATGATCCAGAACTCAACCAACTGGCCGATCTCATGTATATAAACACACCAAATTTCAAAATAGACAAAGGGGAGCAGGAAGTTCAAAAGAAAGTTGAGTGGGCACTTGAGCACTTTGGAGAGGTGTTTGATAAGGTGGTTAAAAGCGATAATGGTGAAAAAATGACCCGAATTATAGAAGAATCAAACTTCACAGGTATGCCTCGCTTTATGAGTAGTGCGGAAAAAGATAAAAGAAAAGCTATGTATACGGATAAACTCTCTCTTGATTAACGCCCAATTCACGTCTAAAAGATTTGCCAAATCTTATTTTTCATGCTTAAATAAACATCTCTTTTTAAAGATAGGCAAATATATGGATAAAGATGGTGAAAAAATCGCAGGAATTGACTTGGATCGCCAAGGCGCAAATTCCCAAACATCGCTTGTGGAATACGAACCGCCGGCGATAAACACAGCTGTTGCTTTGATAGCGGGAACTGTCGCTCGTATTATAGATTCTCTTGAGGGCGTATATGACAAAATGGAATTAGGGATAAAGCGCAGGATAGACACTGCCGCACAAGATGAAGTTCCTCGAGAAGAAATAATGGGAATAAGGGCAAAAATGAAAGCTAAAGTCGCAAGGCTTTTACATGGAGTAATCGATTCCATGAGAAGATCGCGTGTTTTGGAAAGCACGGATCTTATAAAACTTCCAACATTGATTGTTACCAATAGTGAAGAAGATTTGCGCACAAAAGCGGACATAAACGACATCCTTGATTCACGCGTGGGTGCGTTTCTCCCTTTTCTCGATGAAATGAGGGTTATAGGCACATACTCATTCGGAAGGGGAATTTCTTCGGAAAAATTAATTGAGTATTTCGAAACGGATCAAATTTTGGATGTCATGATTTCGGAATTGCTTTCGGTGGAAGATTCCAGATTTAGAGGAACAAGTGTTTATGCTCTTATCAGGTCTTTGATTAAATCCGCGTCACGAAAATTAAAAACTCTTAATGTCAGGATGGGAAAACGACCCGTAACAGACGAATTGGAGGAAAAAATGAAAAGAAATATCGCTTATTTTACCAGTCATTATGATCCGCATGACCGTGAGAATACAATTTCGAGATTTGCAAAAGAATTAATGCAAACCTACCACGAATATGATGTTGCGGACTGGCTTAAAAAAACCCGCAGGTTATTAAAAGAAATAATCGGCGGAAACAAAATTAAACATGTGCCAAATATTATCAGAGAAGTATATGAGGAATGCGGACGCACAAATCCGAAAAAATTTATAGAACTTAATATGCCGGCATTTCTGTTCCGGCAAACAAATGGAGGAGATTTTGAGATACATCCAACTATTAGAAAAGAACTTGCCAGAGAAGGGATAGATGAACCACATGTATTCATTGATCTTGAGCAATTGGAATACTTTTTTACGGAAACAATGCCGCGAATAGAAACGGAGAGAAATAATCTTACGGCATTGCGGTCAGAAATAGTCGATGTATGTATAACTGAAATAGAATTAACGGGAGTTAAAGCTGTAGTTTCCCGCGGGGCAGATTTGAAATACAACGCTAAAAAATTTGAAACAACAGGCGAATTGCAAGACTGGATAAGACAAACGGTTACATATTCATGCAGAGTGGTTTCTTCAAATGTGGATGTCGGAAATCTTCTTGTTGATCCGCTCGATGTGCCAGATGAAATTAAGAGAAATTATGAAATATGCTTTAATGAAGAAGGAAAAGTTGACGAAAAAGAATATCAGAAATTTTTAATCAGATTGTTTGGACATACGGCAATAGTGGAAGAAGAAGGAACTCAAGGAAAAACCGCACCGGCTACCGGAGAACCAAGCAAATTAATAGCAAGAGTTGAGCAATTTGATAAAATAAGAAAACGTATCATAAGACTTTTCAAAGAAGCGGATAATTACGTGGATTCAGTTATAGCCAAAACAGGTGTTGTTCCTATGGGTGATATTGTGCTGGAGGAAACAAAAACCACGAATGATTACGCAGAATTAATACGTATAGCATGCAAAGATCCTTCTTCGAGAAAACGCTTTGAGGCCAGGAGAAAAATAGAATTGGCGGTCCTGATTTACAATTGCTTGGGAACGCAAAGATATGTTAATCAGGATCATGACGCAATGGCTGTTAGGGCAGTTTTGGAATCCAGAAAAGATAGACTGCAAACAGTTAGAACAGGGCAAATAAGAACAGTAAGATTCTTAGATTATAAAGATGGAACAACAAAAATTCTCGGCAAAAAAGAACGTGTTGCAAATAGTGATTTGTATGAAGTGAGGGAAGAACAATTAATACCGGCAAACTTTGCGGGGGAAAAATGCTATTTGATACCGGCGGATAATGGGGGTGCTGGAGGGGAAACCAGTGAAAGAGAATACGTCTCGGAAAAAACACTTAATAGTATGCTTACAAACCTTATTAATGATAGAGAAAAGAGAGGCGCAAAAGATTTAACGGATTTAATCAGAATGACGTTTGTGGTAGATGATAATAATAAGTTTGATGTTATCCGCAGACATATCGAAAGAGGATATGTTGGATTCGGGATGACATTGAAGCGCGAAGATAGATATGGAAGGGTGGTGAGAGTTCAATCGATTGGAACCAATAAAGCTAAAGCGGATGAATATAAAGCGTTGCGCTATGTGGTGGATATTCCGGTTGAAGGGGAAGGAGGAACGTCGGATTATTTTGTCCCTGTGGAGATTCGAATACTCTACATGGAGGATTTTGTAATAGAAAAAAGCAGGTATCATCCTGCAAGTCATGCTAAATACGAAGAAAGAAGACTGGGGCAGGTATTGGAAAAACTTGCTCCGGAAGAAATATATCCGGGTGCATACAAAATCATACTCCCTCACAAAGACGACATATCATGCACAGCGCACACAGTACTTAAAGGAAAAGAAGACTATTCAACTGCCCCATGAGTATCCATGAACTTCTTTAACGGCATAACTTCCTGTTTTTTTGTTGCGTAATCGCGCACGGCAACCGTTTTATCCGTCATTTCTTTTTCGCCGACTACAAATATGTAAGGAATTTTTTCATGCTCGGAATTTCGGATTTTCTTGCCTAAACTGTCTCTGCTGTCGTCAAGTTCAACACGAACATTTGCGATGCACAAATCTTCATAAACTTTCTTGGCATATTCATTAAAATCCTGCGCTACCGGTACAATTTTTACTTGTACGGGGGCAAGCCAGTAGGGGAAAGCGCCGCTATAATGCTCGATAATAACCCCTATAAATCTTTCCAAAGCGCCCAAAATAGCGACATGAAGTACAGCAGGACGGTGAGGCTTCCCGTCCTCGCCGGTATAAGTCATATCAAAATTTTCAGGCTGGTTAAAATCAAGCTGGATAGTTGTCAATTGCCATTCACGACCGATTGCGTCTTCAATCATCACATCTATTTTGGGACCGTAAAAAGCGGCCTCGCCTTCTTTTATAAAATAATCATCAGCCAGCTTCTTAACACCTTCTATCAAAATTGATTCGGCTTTCTTCCATAACTCATCACTGCCAAAATATTTTTCAGGATGTTCCGGATTGCGAATAGAAACCCTTGCCTTAAATTTATTAAACCCGAATTTACTGTAAACTTCTTTTGTTATTCTAAGCACCATTTCAATCTCGCTTTTAATTTGGTCATGCGTTACAAAATGGTGGGTGTCGTCCTGAGTAATACTTCGAACCCTGAAAAGACCGTTTACCTCTCCGCTTTTTTCGTATCGGTAAACAGCGGTATTCTCCGCGTATCTAAGCGGAAGTTCGCGGTAACTGTGCGCCTCGGAATTATACAATTCAAAATGGTGCGGACAGTTCATTGCTTTCATCACAATTCTTTCACCTTCGGAAGTTTCCATCACGGGCATCATTGCCTCGTATTTCCCCATGTGCCCGCTTTTTATGTATAAATCTTCCTTTGCAACGTGAGGTATGCACACAAATTTATAGCCATTTTTTCTTTTTATGGCTGTAATGTATTCTTCAAGAATCCTTTTTAATTCGGCTCCCCTTGGTAAAAACAAAGGATAACCGGGACCGACAAGCGGAGTTGTGGTAAACAGTCTCAGTTGTTTCCCTAGAATTTTATGATCGCGTTTTTTTGCTTCTTCCAAGCGGTTTAAATAAGCATCCAGTTCTTCTTGAGTTTGCCAGCAGGTTCCATAAATTCTTTGCAGCATAGGATTTTTTTCGTCCCCTTTCCAATAAGCTCCGGCAATTTTCAAAAGCTTAAAATATCCGATTTTTCCGGTGTGTTCAACATGTCCGCCTCTGCAAAGATCGACAAACATAGGTTTGTTCGTATTTGGCAGTAAATTTTCATAGAAAGTAATTGTTTCGCCTTGTTTTGCAAGATCCTTCACAAGTTCAACTTTGTATGACTGACCGGCTTCTTTCAAAAATTCGATAGCCTTATCGGAAGGCTCCTCTTTTTTTACAAACACCTGAGCCTGCTTCACGATTTCTTTCATTTTTTTCTCCAAAATCGGTAAATCTTCAGGGATAAGAGTTCTTGGCAGATCAAAATCATAATAAAATCCATCATCAATCGTCGGACCGATGCCAAGTTTTGCTTCCGGAAACATCTTTAAAACAGCTTGTGCAAGTACATGCGCACATGAATGCCGCATTTCATCAAGACCAATAATTTCTTTGGCTTTAGACATCTTTTGAATTGATTATATAATTGGCAAGGATTTGCCTCATCAAGCGAACACCAACTAATTTACATGAAACTTTTAAAACTTCAACTGGAGAATTTCAGAAGCTATAAAAAACATAAATTCGAATTTGGCAAGGATAAAAAACTCACACTGCTTGTCGGGGGAAATGGAACCGGAAAAACAAATTTTCTTGAGGCGATATACGTGCTTTCCCTCGGGCGGTCGTTTCGATCGCTTTTCAGGGATGACTTGATATCATGGGGAGATGAGCACCTCAGGCTTAATGCGGACATTTCTTACGACGATGGGGAAAGTGCGAATTTGGAGGTTTTTTATGAGAATAAGCCGGCAAAAAGAAAAAATTTTAAAAGAAACGGATTAACACTTAAGGGAAGCGAATATGTGGGAAGTCTTTTAACTGTGCTTTTTCACCCGGAAGACTTGAATATGCTTGTTTTAAGCCCATCTTTAAGGCGCAGATACATGGATATCATTTTATGCCAGACGGACAAAAAATATCTGTATGCCTTAAGCAAATATAAAAAAGTTTTAAGACAAAGAAACGCGCTACTTCAGGGAATCAGGATTGAAGAGGATTTGGACGTATGGGACAAGGAACTGGTTGAATTCGGATCGGTCATAATTGAAAAAAGAATAATGCTGATAAATTTCTTTAATGAAAAAATTGAAAATGTATACAGGATAATATCCGGCAATAAGGAAAGAGTTTCCATGGAATATGAAAGTAAAATAATTAAAAAAATCCCAAATCCGGATATTGAAAAACTTTACGAGGATGAATTGTTCAACAGAAGACAGCGCGATATAAAACGCATGGAAACTTCTGCAGGTCCGCACAGGGATGATATTAAATTTTATATTAACGGAAAAGAAATTATTTCTTCGGCATCAAGAGGCGAATTGCGCACGCTTATTCTTGCGATGAAGCTTTCGGAAATCGAGTTTATAAAAGAAAAAACGGGAACTTACCCGGTTCTTCTTTTGGATGATGTATTCTCGGAACTGGACAGAAATCGCAAATCGCACCTGATGGAATCAATCCAGAATTGCCAGGCTGTCATTACTGCAACAGATATAGATAGCTTGAAAAGTTTAGAGAAAGATGGTGCCGGCGCGGCAATTGTCAAGATGGAATAAATGTGATATAATATACGGAAATAAAAATAAAAATAAAAACAATGCCGCAAACAGTACAAATAATAGGATCGGTGATTCTCGCTACCATACCTGCATTATTTTGGGGGTATATTTTCTATAAAAAAAGTCCCGAAGGCAAAAAATTGACATTGTTGACATTTTTGCTCGGAGCATTGTCTGTATTCCCGATTTTACTTTACAAATATTCATGGAACTATCTTCCATGGATGAATGCTTTTAAACTCGCGGACAATTACAAGGATGACATTATAGGATTTTCCAACGCGGTAACGCTTCCGTTAAGCATAATAATTACGTTTATGATTGTTGGAGCGATAGAGGAAAATATGAAATTTTCATCCGTGAAAATTGTTGATGACGATGAAATTAAAAATGTAGACGATTCGATAGAATTTTTTATAGTTGCGGCGCTTGGTTTTGCATTCACTGAAAATATTTTATATTTTTATAATATATGGGTTATGCAGGGTGCGACAAACCTGCTTTTGCCGTTTTTATTCAGATCGGCATTTTCCACATTTGCACATCTTTTATTTTCCGGGCTTCTCGGCTACTACTATGGAATTGCACACTTTGCAAAACCGATTCTGCAGGAAGAAATAAGAGCGAATCGCAGACACTGGACTATCTGGCTTCATAAAATATTTAATTTCAGGGGAGAGAAAATGTTTTATGAGGAAAAACTCCTTGAAGGTTTGCTTTTGGCAATAGGACTGCACGCGCTTTTCAATATATTCCTCGAAATGAATATGACGTTTATGATTGTTCCGTTCCTGATTGGCGGATATTTAACTTTAAATTATCTGTTTGCAAAGAAAGAAAATCATAAAGCTTACGGGAAATTACTTACTTATGTCAGAAATCATCCTCATCCCAAATCCGGAGTTTACTTTGAAAGGGATTCCATAGCGGTAAAGGCTTGAAAAAACTTATTTTACGTGCTAAAATCTCCACTTGCGTAAATTGAGTAAAGAAAACCCGTTCCATGTCGAAAGATAAAATTGTCGTTAAAGGAGCCAAAATCCACAATCTTAAAAATATAAATGTGGAAATTCCGCGTGATAAATTTACCGTAATTACAGGATTATCGGGATCGGGAAAATCTTCACTGGCTTTTGATACGATTTATGCGGAAGGACAAAGAAGATATGTGGAAAGCTTGTCCACTTACGCCCGCAACTTCCTCCAATTGATGGAAAAACCGGACGTTGAATCGATTGACGGGCTTTCACCCGCAATTTCAATAGATCAAAAAACGGCACCGCGAAATCCGCGTTCAACAGTTGGAACCGTAACGGAAATTTACGATTTTTTGCGTTTGTTGTTTGCTAAAGTCGGAACACCTCATTGTCCGAAATGCAAAAAAACCATTGAAAAACAAACTCCCCAGCAAATTCTGGAGGAAATAACAGCCATGAAAGAAGATGCGAAAATACTTATTCTAGCTCCTCTTGTCAGAGATAGAAAAGGT
This sequence comes from Candidatus Peregrinibacteria bacterium RIFCSPLOWO2_01_FULL_39_12, assembly GCA_001787455.1. GTDB lineage: Bacteria > Patescibacteriota > Gracilibacteria > UBA1369 > LOWO2-01-FULL-3 > 2-01-FULL-39-12. The sequence continues at coordinate 9,296 of MFXA01000032.1, forward strand.
CAGCACTTTAAAGCTATTGAAAAAATAAAAAAAGAGGGTTTTGTACGCGTAAGAGTGGACGGAGAAGTATATTCCGTTATCGATATTCCGGAATTGGATGAAAATAAAAAACATACGATTGAAATAGTTGTTGACCGCCTTGTGGTAAAAGACTTGGGGAAAAAAGTTCAAAAACTTTCTTCCGGTCAGGAAATAGACTTGCCGAATCCAAACAGAACAAGGCTTTTTGACTCTATTGAAACGGCGCTTAAATATGGAGAAGGTTTGATGGGGGTTGCCCTTCATGAAACAGGGAAAACGCACATTTATTCCGAGCATTTTGCGTGTCCGACCTGCCATATAAGCGTTCCGGAAATATCTCCCAGAAGTTTTTCATTTAACAGTCCGCATGGAGCATGTCCGGAGTGCCACGGACTCGGTACAAAACTCGAAATTGATCCCAAGCTTGTAATCCCCAATGAAAATTTAACATTGGCCGAAGGCGCAATTATGCCATGGTCAGCCACAACTTCACATTTGACTTGGTATAACAGAATTCTTGAAAGTGTGGCAAAAGCCAACAAATTTTCAATGAATGTTCCGGTTAAAAAACTTCAAAAAGAAGCTCTCGACATAATTTTTTACGGAGATAAAACAAGAAAATATACGGTAAAACTCGGTGGGGACAGTCCCGAGGAAGAGGAAGAAAGAGCGTTTGTCGGGGAATATGAAACGGCTTTCGAAGGAATACTTCCGAATCTGGAAAGACGCTATCTTGAAACGGATTCGGATTACGTAAGAAAGAAAATAGAAGGATATATGCGCATCCTTAAATGTCCGGTTTGCGAGGGAAAACGTTTAAAACCGGAAATTTTAGCGGTCAAAATAAACGAATTTTCAATTATAGATATAACTGAATTTTCGATTAAAAAAGCCGTAAATTTCTTCCAGAATATAGTTTTAAGCCCGATGAAACAGGAAATCGCAAGGCAAATCTTTCAGGAGATAAGAAATAGATTACAGTTTCTTGAGAATGTAGGATTGTCTTACTTAACTTTGGATAGGGCTGCGAATACTCTTTCAGGCGGGGAAGCCCAAAGAATCAGATTGGCTACACAAATAGGATCTCGTCTTTCAGGCGTGATTTATGTTTTGGATGAACCAAGTATCGGCTTGCATCAAAATGACAACGATAAACTCATAAAAACACTGCTTTCTTTAAGAGATATAGGAAATACGGTAATTGTTGTCGAACATGATATAGATACAATGATGACTGCGGATTACATTTTGGATATTGGTCCGGGTGCCGGTAAAAACGGAGGGAATGTTGTTGCCTCGGGAACACCGGAAGAGATTATAAAAAATAAAAATTCAATTACCGGCAGATACCTTTCCGGCGAGCTAAGCATAAAAATGCCTGAAAAAAGGAGGAAAGGTTTTGGTAAAACGTTGTCGATAATCGGAGCCACGGAGCATAATTTGAAAGATATAACCGTAAATTTACCGCTGGGAACGTTTATAGGGGTGACAGGAGTGTCCGGATCAGGAAAATCCACTCTTATAAATGATATTTTGGTTAAAAAGCTGTCTCAGCAGATTTATGGCTCCAAAAACCAGCCGGGTGCACACAAAGAGATAAAGGGAATTGAACATTTGGATAAGATTATAAATATTGACCAATCGCCGATAGGAAGAACTCCGCGCTCAAATTCGGCAACGTATACAGGTGTTTTTACAGATATAAGGGAAATGTTCGCGCAAACTCCGGAAGCTCGTTTGAGAGGCTATAAATCAGGCAGATTCAGTTTTAATGTTAAAGGAGGACGCTGTGAAGCATGTGCCGGAGATGGCATTAAAAAGATAGAAATGCACTTTTTGCCGGATATATACGTACCGTGCGAAGTTTGTAAGGGTAAACGCTATAATGAAGAAGCTTTGGAAGTCAGATATAGAAGCAAAAATATATACGAAGTGCTGGAAATGACAGTGGATGAGGCTCTTGAGTTCTTTGCCGCAATTCCAGCGATAAAATCAAAATTAAAAACTTTAAGTGAAGTTGGATTGGGATATATTCATTTGGGACAACCGGCTACAACCTTATCGGGAGGAGAAGCTCAAAGGATAAAACTTGCAACAGAGCTTTCAAGACGCTCTACAGGGAAAACTTTTTATGTTTTGGATGAACCGACAACGGGACTTCACTTTGACGACATCAAAAAACTTTTAAATGTACTTCAAAAACTTGTAGATAAGCAAAATACGGTACTGGTCATTGAGCATAATCTGGAAGTAATCAAATCTGTAGACTACATTGTTGATTTGGGACCTGAAGGCGGCGATAAAGGTGGGGAAGTAATAGCGGAAGGCACGCCTGAGGAGATTATGAAAGAAAAAAGATCATATACAGGTATATGGTTGAAAAAAACTCTTACTCGCTAGAATTTAACATAATTTAATAAAGTTAAATAAAGTTTAATGAATTAAGCAATGATGCCTTGATTTGTTAATACTAAACTAAGTTTACTAAAGTTTAATAAAATTAAATTAACTTGCCAGAACTATTGAAAAATTGTGTTTAATATGTTAAAGTGGGCGCACATTTAACAAAGATATTTGAAAACAAGGAGAATATTGAAAACTACCCGCTAAAGTGCTAAAATTAAACTAGCTTTAATAAAGTTTATTAAAGTTAAACATAATTTATCATTATTGTGATTGAAAGATTTCTAACCACAGAGCAGGTAGCAAATATTCTTCAAGTTCATCCCTTCACTATCTTGAAATTTATTAGAGAAGGCAAATTAAAGGGGATAAAGCTTGGAAGAGTTTATAGGATAAAAGAAAGCGATGTTCATGAATTTTTAGATCACGCTTCGACCAAAAAACCAAGCTCCCAAGAAAAACCGTCTTTAAATAATGCTCACGTGGTTGAGCCAAAGCCAAACAAGATAAGTGGTGAAGGACAGCACTACTACATAATCTAGGCGTAAAAAAATGATCATTCATTGCCTTTCCTGCGGGAAATCAATCTCAAGCCTGAGCCATCATTGTCCATATTGCACTTCTGAAATAACTCAATTCACCATGGAATTGAACGGAATAGAAGAAAAAGCAAAGTTTAAAGAGAGAATGAAAGAATTGGTCTTCGGATTAGTACAAAAATAACCAAAATTATTAAAAATCTTCAATTAGCCCTAAAAGTTCGTGCCCACGAACTAAAAATCCTAGAAAAGCCCTAAAAACTCCTTAGAAACCCTAAGGAGTTTTTATTTTTTCGTAGGACACTGCCTGCTATTCATTGTCTTTGTGCCTTCCTTAATCTTATTAAGCAGGGGATAAGTTCCTTCAATAATCTCAATTAACCCGTCATTTTGTTCGGTTTTTGTATTCCGTCCGTCCAAAGTGTTTAAAACAATCTCGAAAGTTTCATCACCAATATTGCCATAAAGAGCATAAAAATCGGTGGCTATATCGGATTTCAATTTTTCAGTTTCATAAGCTTTTTTTGAAGATGATAAAGCGAGCCCAAACTCGCTTTGTGACGGATTGCCGAATAGCGGCATATTTTCACTGATTTTCGCCCCAATTTCCTGTAGCCCTTGTTCAGGGGGCAAGTCATTGATATTCATCTGCACAAAAGACTCAAGATATCCTCCAAGCGTTAAGTCGGACTTTAAAAACTCCATTGTTTTCATGGATGAAATTTCTTTGTCAACATTGTCTGCGGACTTGGACAATCTTTTTGAAGCACCTTTCAAAGCGGGACCTGTCCCTGCACCGCTTTCCACAAATTCCCTCCATTTTTCGCTGACAGCTTCCCACGTGCCTTTTTTACAGTCTATATAAGAAAAAATCCGGTCTTTGTACTTGGATTCAATATCAAGAAAAAAATTATCAAACTCATTTACGGGGATAAAGTCCTTTTTTGCGTATTTTTCATACATCTCATTGTAAATCTTTCCCCTGTCCGTTATGGCGGCCGAAGCGCCCAGCCGTCCGGATAAAAGCTCAAAAGGCATGCTCATAACGATTCCGCCGTCCACTACATGGCGGACATAATAAATTTCAGCGGTTATTCTTAAGAATTTTTCCTTCAAGCTTGGAATTTTTTGGGTATTGCACGTCATAAAAGCATCCCTTATGGCTTTCCTCAGTGCGTCCTGCTTTTTTGCCAGCATTAAAACATCGCTTGAGTGGCACTGGTTTCGTTCCAGAACGTCATTCCATGGTTCAATGACTCCTTCCGACAAATTATCGCTGTAAATTACAGAATCCCAAAAAGCCCAAAAATCAAGACCGCCCTTTTGAATACACTTTATCAGGCTTAATTTCCCGTCAGCATACGGATCATTATCCGAAATTTCTTCAGCAAATGTTGTTGTCGAAAACAAAAAAGATGAAATTAAGAAAGAAACTAGCAGGGAACAGGAAATTTTTTTGAAACTATTTAGATACATGATTTTTTCTTACTTGCTTGGTTTAGCTTTAATTTTTTGCAGAGCATCGCTGTCAATATTGGCAAATATGCCTTTAAAAGCGGCGAACAAATTATTCATCTGCTTTAGTTCATTTGAAAGCACATTTGAAAACCTCGTCATATTTGAAGCATCGGATGTAAATTCCACATTTTTAACGGATAATTTAGCCTTGGTGGTGTTTTTATTTTTTATGTCGGTTATTTCATTTAACAAATCACTTTGAGATGCACCTTCCTGAACAAATTTTGACTGGAATTGCGTAATGAAATCATCCGATTGCGTTTCCGCGCCGGGAATTTTAAATTTTAATTCGGAGGCAAGTATGGGCTTATATCTTTCCGTAAATTTATTCCATTCTTCGAAAATATTCTTTCCGAAAATCAAAGTGTCGTTTATTGGAGTGGGAATCGGATTCCAAACCAAAATAAACTGCATATTGAGAAGAGTTCCGGTTTTTTTGCATTTTGCGGATTCAAAAAAGTTTCCCGTAACTTTATTTGGAATTAGTGAATGGGAAAGGGTTTTATCCAGATATTCATTTATTTTTTCGACTTCGCATAAAATACAGCTTGAACCTGGGATATAACTTGAAACATGCTGCATAATATATTTTATATCGAAACAAACGCCCACATGTGCGGATAAAGCCGAGGAATCTATATCAACGCCGGCGCCATTTGGACTTAAATAAGGGTTGGATTCTCCGCCCAAACTGCCAAAGCTTGAAGGAGCGGCTTCAGCACTGCCTGCACCACCTGTTCCAAATCCGGGACACCACACTTTTTTCCAATTATCCCTAGTCGCCGCAGAAACAGAAGAAGCTTCAACTTCTTCTGTTTCCTTTTCTTCTTCATCCTTATCCTTTCCACCTTCCCCACCTCCATCTTTCTTCTTTTCTTCCCCACTCGCTTTCTCTTTCTTATCTTTTCCCATATCCTTAAGAGCCCTGCTTAAGCTGTCATGTTCACTGCACGAATCATCTTCCATAATTTCACCCGCAATAACATCCTCATCAAATCCAAGCCCCAAAGTCGCCACATCAGTTTCATTTAAAAGAGAAGAACCCTGAAGCTTTTCAGGCTCAACGGGACTAAAAGGTGAGTCCAAACCTTCCTCATAAACACCGCCAACGGAAATAGGCTCTTTTTCCAAAAATAAAATATCTTCTATTATGGATAAATCATGTACAAGGTCAAAACCCGAATCGGAAATATCTCCGTTTGAAAAAAGCTCACTTGGTTTTACAGCAAGGTCAATTTCCTGCTGGATTTGAAGAACTTCCTGCAAAGTTTCAAAATCACTCTGAAAATCGGCCATCATCGCATAAGCTTCTTCGAGAGATAAACTCGTGCCTGAAAATTTGGGATTATTGAAAATTGGATTTACGCTACCGCCTATAACGGCTTGAGCTTCTTCAACTGTAAGCCCAAAATTATTTGCAACTGCATTCAAGGCATCATTATTTGCTTCCCGCGTTTGTTTTTTGTAGACAAGATTATAAATGTCCTTGCCTCTTTCTGAAGCGCCAAGCGGGTTAAACACATCCTCCCAGTCGAACCAATCCTGATCGGCTTTTGCAATAAATTCATTCCACCATCCCGCGCTTGCATAGGTCATCGCACTTGCCACCGCAATCCCAACAAAAACTCCTATAATGACAGATAAAAATTTCTTCATAATTTTATTCGCATTGGCTCGTGGACACGTCCACGAATTTTACAGGAAATTTTACAGCCTGACGTCTTATATCTTTAAGAATCAGTTTGTATTTTGTTAAATCTTCAATGATTTTTTTGTATTTTTTATGCATGGGATAAGCCAGCCGGTACTCGTTATATACGGACACGGCTGCGTACAAAACATCCTTCGCGGATTCTATTTCGGCTTCAATGCCTATATTCCTTTTTGCCGTATATTCCAAAATGCTGTCGATACTGCTTGCGTCGTATTCGGTTGCCAAAGTATCTTTTAAAGTGTTTAAAAGTTTTACATAATCGATATATCTGTCCAGCGCTCCGGCGGAAACGCAATATGTGCTTAAATTATCGCTGTCGCAAACTTTATCCTCGGGCGGCAAAAAACGCTTTCTTTTTTCTTTGTCGGTATAAAAAGTTTCATCATCAAGAAAAACGTTTAACTCGGATATTTTCCCGTTAAAATACCCGTTCATGCCTCCATGGTAATTGTTGATGGCATTGTTGAATGTTAATTGAATGGTCGGCAGTTCGACCAAGTCTTGCGCATACAGAGTGAATCCTCCGTACACAACACCTATGGTTATAAGTGAAGATAACAAGGTGATCGCGATATTTTTCAATAATTTTCTCATGGTATGGGTTGGGAAATTTTGCGAAGCAAAATTTCTTTTATTTACTGACTATGCACTGCTCTATAAAGAACGGCAGTTTTTCTTTAAATGTCATAAAAAATCCGTACATTTTTGCGATTGCCAGATTCAAATCGCGAAGGCGGCTGTTTATCGCCTGATATTTTTCAACAAAAATAGCAGTCTTTTTTTGCGCGGTATTTGTCTTAATATGGTCAATCATTTTTTGTTTTGCCGCATCCAGATAAAATTCTTTTAACCCCAGACAATTGTCATAAGCCATCAGTTCATTAGCGGTTGTGTTTGCGGTAATGCCAGAAATTCCGCTGATGGCGGTTGACGGATTAAGTTTATTAAATAAAATATTCAAATTCTTTTTATATTCGGAAAATCTTGTTATCGCTATATTTACAAGCGAACTGCTGGAGCTTTTGTTTTGGAAATTTCCCTCGAGAAATTCGAGAAATTCAGCGAGTTCAATGTCATACGCGGCGGACAAATTTTCTCCGCAAAATGAAATTGGATCCTGCCCGATTTTTTCTATATAACCGGCCTTTAGTTCTTCAATGTCAGCAGGCAAAGCCAAAGCAGTGCCAATATTGGCAGTAAACTGGATAAAAACTACGGATAAAGCGGCTATTTTATTTAATTTTAACTTCATTGCCTTTAGAAAATATATAAGTTTTATCGGAAGGGCTGGCATCGTAATATTTTTCGTAATAAGTGGAAACAATAGGGAAGATAACATCGCCGGCGGTTAAATCGGCTTTATTTTGGAATGTGGACTCGCATGGGCAAGTATTGCAAACGCTTGGAACAATGTAAATCCCGCTTATCGAATCTTCACAGGTTTTATCATACTCATCATCACCGGGAATTAAAGGATTCTTGCAATTATTAACTTCATCAAAATCATTCATCCCGCCGCTGTCACTGTCCGGATTGAAAGGATCGGTAAAATAAATAAATGTTTCTTCCAAAGTGGTTAATCCGTCATCATCTTCATCTTTTGGGTCATCGCCGTTTAGCAAAGGATCTGTCCCCATCGAAATTTCATCTCCATCATTAGCGCCGCCGTTATCGGAATCACCAACTGAAGGATTAAGCCCGTAAGCGCATTCTTCGCCGTTTGAAATATTGTCGGAATCCTTATCTTCGTCCGGCTCATCCACTCCGTATTTTTGTTCGCAGAAATCAGCCATTCCATCTTTATCATCATCAATTTCAAAACAGTTATAAAAACTTAAAACTCTTTCAACCATTACCAAAAGTTCTTCAAAAGTCATTTCTTTATTCGGAGAAAACGCTTCTTCTGCCGTAATAATAAAATTATTTTGGACTTTGGCGCCTTCTTTTAAATAAGGAGTAAGTTCCTGCGCGGCAGACATAAAATTCACATACCACGGAACACCTTCCTTTAAATTGTTTAAATTAACAACACCCTTAAATTCCAAAGCTTCAAGAATAATTTTAGTTGCTTCGGCGCGGCTAATAGTACTTCCCGGCTTGAAAGGGAATAACTTGGTAATCGGATCGGTTTCGCCTTTATAACCTTCAATAAGCCCCAAACCGGTCCCTTCTTTTATGTAAGGATAGTAAGAATCAAGTTTCAGAGAGTCGAAAGGAGTGTCCGAATACCCTGTGCCCAATGCGTACGGTTTATAGGATTCGGGACCCGGAATAATGCAAAGCATTTTAATCAATATTTTTACAAATTCGGCTCTTGTTACCAAATCGTCGGGTTTTAAATTTTCATTGTCATGGCTGTCCAGAACGCCTTTTTGGTAAAGATCGTCAATGAGACCTTTTAAACTGTCCGATTGCTCAAGATTTTTAAATGGCGTACTGCCGAAAGTTTCCGGATTCGCGGAATAAAGAAGTCCAGAAGGACCATGCGGAAAGCCAAAAGGCACATCTTTAGGTCCTACAATTTTACCTTTTTTCTTTATGGAAATATAAACTTCAGCGACTTTCTTATTGTTAAACTTTATTTCTATTACCAGCGGATCTTTATCGTAATCATTTTCTTTTTGCGTAAGCGAGATTCGTTTATCCCATATAAGAATATTGCCGGATGTGTCTATGAGCGCCAATGCCTTTTTCTCGGGCTTATAAATAAGTGCGGCGGCACCGGGATTTTTTAAATCATTCGCAGGAAGATTTATAAACGCAAAATCATCACCGGAATCAATATCGTCCACATTTACGCCGTCCAAATCGACAAAATTTTCGGAATTAAATCCAAATTCTTCGAAAATCGTTACGTCCTGGTTCGAATCGGCAACAGCATAAATAGTGCCTAAAACAAGCCCATTCTTATCCTTAATATCAACGCTTGTTGGACTTTCCGAAGCATGCGCTTTATTCACAACAGTCATATATCCATCCTTTACAATTCCGATATTGCCGGTTTCCGGATCAATTTCAGCAACAACCTCGCCTTTAGCATTTTTAACCAAAATTATATTGCTCAAATCAAAATCGGAAATATTGTAAGAACCGTCTTCTTCCGTAAAAGCATCAATAAGAGTTTCCGTTTGAGGAACTAATTTAAGGATGTCATCAATTACGCGGTAAGAATATCTTGTTCTCATCAATTTAAACGGAAATTTAGGAACCTTGGGATTTGTTCCGCCTGTAGCGGTAAAACTCTTTGCCAAGGTTTTGTTTAAAGTTATTTCGGGAGCAAAAACATTTACGGTTATTTTTTGTTTTGAGCTGTTCCCAGACTGGTCAACGATATGGAGTATCATTTCATGAACGCCGATATCGCCTTCATTTATAAAAGGACCGACTTTAATGATTGGATTATCCCTGTCATTCCAGAAGATGCCGTCTTTATTTGTGTCCACGGTATAATTTTTATCACTCCAAATAAACTTGGAAAGTTGAGTTGTTTTTAATTTTTCACTTGTGGATGGATCGATGCCGCTACTTTCAAAAGGAAGGACTTCTAAATAATATTCGACAATTTCTCCGTCCGCATCGAAAGAATTGCCCGCATCTATTTCCAATTCTTTAAATATTGAGACATTGAATTCAGCGCTTACGGCTGGCATAGGAGGCTCTTTGTCGGCACATGCCTGCGGAGCTACAACCACGCTGTCGGAAGGAAGCGATTTTTCGCCATCGGCATTTATCGCATAAACGGTTGCTATATAAGTGCCGTTCGGTATTTCCAGCGAAATTTTTGGGTTTTCTTTGTCCCCAAAATCCTCCACTAAGAAAGAATATTTTTTATATGCATCTTCATCGCTGTCATTGATGGAATTTTTTAAGATAACCTCGTAAGAAACTGCATCATCTTTTTTTAGCCAGCTTAAATCGGCTTTTTTATTGTTGGAGTAATTTGAAGCAACGCCATTAACTCTTCCGCCGCCGGAAGGCAGATAATCGCTTATGGAACTGCTGGAAATATCAACTATCAAATCGCCGCTTGGCAAATCGGGCTCATTTTTATAATTTGGTTTTAAATAAATATCCCCGCCGAAAGCAAAAATTATATCAGTATCGGAATCATCATCCACATCGCTGAATAAAGTGCGTGCATTGCTCAATTCGGCCGTGTAATTTAAAACGCTTTCCTTTGCAGTTTTTGAAGCGATATAAAATCCGGCTGGAAGCCCTGATGATCCTCCACCATTAACCGCCTTTGATACATCGGGAGTAATATTGCTTGCCAGAAGATCATGTTCTTTATGGGATTTATCGAGCGCTTCGGTTGTATCTTCAACAACTTCTTTTAATGCGCCGTCAAACAAACTGAACTCAACTTTCTCGGTGCCGCCTGTATCCGGATCATCTTTTGTTTGAGTTGACAGTGAAGCCATTTTTCTCAAATCCTTGTCGCTTTCCGCCAATGTTTTTACAAAAGTATCGTAATCCTCAATTCCTTTGAGTATATTATTCCCGCTGTTCAAATCTTTTGTGTAAGCGATTAAATTATCTCTTAGTCCTGCAAGATCTTTCATATACGGAGTATCCGGTAAATTTTCTATTTTTATATCGCGCTCGATTTCTTCTAACGTTCTGCCTAATAAAGGATGATTTTTATCTATAAAATTATTTTCGGCGATAAGATTGTAGGTTTCAGGATTTTTATCCGTTTCTACGGTGGCGACAAAGTCACTTAAAGTTTTATTTAGCTCCTCTACCTCATTTTTCAATGTGATTATTGCCGGATAGGAATGATTAAAGCCTAGCGGCAGACTGCTTTCAGCATCGCTAGTGTCGGGACTTGCTTCAATCATTTCTCCGCCGACATCGCCAGTGACGCTTTCTATTTGCTCGGTCGCGGCTTTAACTGCCGCCTTTTTAGCCGCTTCAAGCGCTTTTTCAATTGCCCTGCTGATAATTTCTCCCAAAGGATACTGCGTAATCTTGTTTATCTCTTTAACAAATTTCTTCACACGCTTGTTCCATTCATCGGCGCCTTTTTGCACGACTTGATATATTATTTTGGTTTCCACATCAAAATTCAATTTCGCCTCAATGCGGATTTCTTTCACATAATCATACTCAATGCCCGGCCACTGCACGCCCAAACTTTTTATAAGAGGAATTACGATATTGATATTTGGCTGTGTGAGAGTTTCGATTTCCGTAGCAAGTGCAAACTCGGGAACGGCAATGATCCCATTTTTAAGCAGGCACAAAATCTTTAAAATTTGTTCGATTGTAACCGCCAGTTTTGCAAATATTTTTGGAAGTTTCGGGATTTTCGGTGGTCTCGGCAAATCGGGCAGTTTAGGCAAAGGAAGAGGAGGAAGGTCGGGCAGTTTAGGCATGAAAAATAAATCGAAATCAGGAACTTCAAATCCGGGGATTTTTATTGAAACTTCAGGCAGAATTTCGGGAAGTTTTATCGTGGGCAAATTTGGAAGATAAATCGGCTCCGGCCTGAACACGACATCCGGCCACAAAATTTTCACACCTGCTTTTATTTTTGAAAAATCAACAACTATATCAGGCCATTTCGGCATCGGGATAACGGGAAGATCGGGTATGGCTATAAATAACTGCAAAAGAATGCCTAATTTGCTGAATCTGTCATTTAAACATTTGTCACAGGAAGCCTGATAATCAATCGCCAACTCGAGAATAACTTTCCATTCCTTAAACGTTTGAATGGCCTTTTTAATCGCTTCCATCCACGAAAGAAGAATTTTTTCCTGCCTCTTAATATATCCTCCGGTAAATGTCATTATCGCGTCCAAATAACAGATAATTTGAGTAGCGTATTTAGCCTCCAAATTTCGGTAATTTAAAATTTCTTTTGGAAGATTTGCTATGTGGTCCAAAAGATCCATAAGTTTTTTAACCGAACTCATCAACTCCTGCATATCCAGCAGAATTTTGTCGCAGATGGTTTTTCTGTCGGGATTTTCATCGCATTTCCAAAAATTATATTTTTCCAGCTCCTTTTCCTCGTATTCCTTCCATTTTCTCCACTGCTCTTTGTATTTATAAATTTCTTTTTCGGATATTGCGGGAATTTTTACAACAACTTCGCGTCCTTCTATTTGTAAAAGAGGAATACTGCTTATGCTGTACAAAAAGTCATTGATACTTCTTATATTCACATCTCCTGCGGCTTGTTTAATGTCTTTTGCAAGGGAAGGGAAGTCGGGCAAAATTAAATAAAATTTCGGAAAATCCAGCAGTTTGTTATAAATTTCATCGGTTTGATTATCCAGCCAGTTTGTAAAGATGCTTGGAAATCCCGGGATTTTAATGTTAACTTCAGCGTTTGCGGAAATCGGCGAATCGGGATCCGACCACGACCCGCCCAAATTCACGGCTTCATTATCATCCGCCATTTCCGATCCATCGGTGATAATCGCGGCTTGCCCCGCAATCGGATCAATAACGGAATTTTTCACATAAGAAGCCGCGTCAGCGATGCTTTCCAAAGCTCCTTCAACGGCATCGTTTACAAGGTCGCAAAGCCCGGGAATTCCGCCCGGAACCGCAATTGGATAGCATGGACCATAATGATTAGGACCGGTACAAATTCCAACACCAAGCCCTAAAGTTAAAGTCGGGGACACATATATTCTGAATAAAGAAGTGCTGAAAGAACTTCTAAAGAAATCAACCCAGAATTTGTAGGGGATAATCGCAAAAACCGCTATTCCGGGCGTAGCAAAATCCGGAGCGAAGAATGCGTAATTGTAAGGGATAGGCAAACATCCCGCTCCCGAACACTGCAAAGCCGAAATTGTATTTTCAACAAAAGAAGCAACCGCTTTTAAAGAATCTTCTTGTGAGGCCAGCAAATTATCCCATGAATCCGTACAGCCGCTGTAATCCTTGTCTTCATTAAGCTTGCGCGAAAAATTCCCAACTTTTTCCTTGTCTTCATCGGACATATTCACGGCGGGCTTTTCCTTTTCTAAATCTTTTTTCAAAAATGCTTCCAAATCAAACGGCTCGGTTTGCGAAGGCGCCGAAGCCTGCATCATAGATGCGGGATCGGGCAATCCGGCATCCTTAAAAGCTTTGGCAAGAATCTCATCCGAAGTATTTTTACCGGAAGGAACGGCGGTTTTAACCGAATATTTTTTCTTGCCTGTCGAATAAAAATACGTAACGACTTTTTCAGGATTCACCTGCGGTTTAACAAGGATATCGTAATAATCATCTTTTGGATAATCCCCAAAATCCTTGCCAACATCAAACCCGATTTCGGGCATTTTATTTATCGTCGCGGAATATTTAATTGTTCTTTTCCCGTTTTTCGGAACCGAAATGCCGCCAATAACATGGGATCTTAAACTTGCTCCAGTTTCACTCCACTCCAATTTATCCGGACAGTCCGGATCCGAACACTTCAGACTGTTCAAGTCTAAAGTCATTGTGGCGGGAGTGGAATCGGAAATCATAACTCCGGTCGCAGTCTTATTGCCGCTGTTTTTCAGCGTGATTAAAAAATTAACCTTATCATTTAATTCCAAAACGCCGCCATTCTCATCTACCGCCTGCTTTTTAGAATCGGAAAATACACCGTCTTCTTTTATAAATATAAAATTGGAAGTTTTAGACGGTTCTTTAGTCGGCTCTTTTTTTTGCAAGATAAATTGCGCGAATTTATATGAATTTGAAGATGGATCAAGTGAAATATCTTTGCCGTCGGGTTCTTCCATCCCCGGATAATTTATAAATAAAGATTCTGAAAGATTTTTTCCTTCTTCAAACGAAAATCCGAAATTTTTGCTCACCTCGGGAGTTGTATTTAAGCCTTTGCAGTCATCATCTTTTATCTGATTATAGAAAATATTTATAGTGCCGGAAGAATCGCTTGTAACAAGATCCTCGCAGCCGTCCTTATCCATATCGTAAGCTTTCATTTCATAAATTTTTCTTTTGTTTAAGGTCAAATTCAAAGGGGTGGTAACGAGCTGACCGTTGTAATTTGTGACAAGATTCACGCATTCTTCATCCGCTTTACAGCTCTCTTTTGTACCTACGACAAGATCGTCAAAGCCGTCATTGTTGGCATCGATTTTCGCCAGGCTGAAAATGCCGTTTATAATATTCAATACATATCCGCGGTCTTTAAACCGCTTATTGCTGATTTCATTTTCAAGCAGGCGGACAAGCCCGTCTTCATAAACCAAAAGCAAATCATCAGCATCGTCACCGTTAAAATCAAAACTTACAAGTTCCTGAATATTTTCAGGGCTTGAAAAAATCGCCTTGCCAAGTCCTTTGCTGTAACCGCTTTTTTGACTAATCAAATCATCGTCTATCTTTAAACGTATCATCGGATCGCCATAAACAATTCCGGAATCGGAAGCATACGGCAAACTGGACTCCCCAATGGAATTTCCGGACGCGAAAAGAAGCATTTGCTTGTTATCGCCGGAATATCCGACCCCGAATTTATCTCCTGCATTTTCAAGCGATGTGTAGCCGAATCCGGGCATTTGAGATTCATCAATATCCGTTTCGGTATCGAGAAGATAAAACCCCTTGGGCTCATTGTTTGATGAACGCGATAAAGCTTTTGTTAAAGAATATTTTTGTGAAGATGAAGCCGGCTGGACATAAACTCCCGGGAAAAACGCATTTATACTGCTGTTATAAGCAATTTGTTTTGCATTCTGACCGAAATTTTGATTGTAAAAAACAACCGCCAAATCATCTTTGTCGTCAGCAATAATTAAAGAAAAACTATCCGACTGGATGCT
>MFXA01000032.1:24539-24669 GCA_001787455.1 Candidatus Peregrinibacteria bacterium RIFCSPLOWO2_01_FULL_39_12
ACAAGCTCGCCAATTCCACATTGTTGAAATTGTCAGAAAAAATAACCTTTTGATAAGGGAAAGAATTTGTTGCCGGAATAACTTCCGAAGACACGGTTTCAGACATCATTTCAACTTTTCCATAACCGTC
>MFXA01000032.1:24712-26418 GCA_001787455.1 Candidatus Peregrinibacteria bacterium RIFCSPLOWO2_01_FULL_39_12
CCTTTGCCGAATAAAAGTGCCTGAGCCAAACAGTCGCCAAAACCGGTTTTGCAATCGGTTGCTCCAAAAGTTCCGCCAAGAAGCGCGATATAAAGAGCACGCGGAGAAAATTCTTTAACTTCATCGCTTGTGACATGTTTATTGACCTGCAAAGAAACGGCTCCAGCATGTACCTTGTCCGCTTTGGCTAAAATATTAACGGTCCCGGATTCGCTGGCTCCAATAACTTTTGTGGTGGCAACGCCGTTTACAACAGCAGTATTCGGCAAAGAAAAATTAACCAATTGTTTCGTTGCGTCAGTGGCGGCAAATTCAACAACGGTCGAATTGTCATAGTCTACAAGATTCCCATAGCGATCCAAAAGCCTCGCCTGCAAAGTAACTTCATTCCCGGAATTTGTATAAAGAGATTTTTCGGAAGAAATAAGTTCAATTTTTTCGGCTTCATCGGCTTTTGTTTTAAATTTGGCGGTATCGGAAATAAACCCGGGAACGTCAATGAAAATTTCCGCTTCACCGGAAGTTTTTGAAGATTTGAATATCGCATTTGCCGCATGCAGTTCTCCCTCGGTCATTTTCTTGGGAATTTTATTTGAGGGATCGCAAAGTTTTTTCGTGGCGACTTTAAACTCCACCGGTCCGTTGTATCCTTTGGCAACATTGCCACCAACCAAAAGCTTAACTCCAATTCTTACTGTCGAATTCCCATCGGCAAGAACATCTTTTAAAGGTTTAAATTCGGAATCCAGAACATTTAACTCAAGTCCGACATTTTTACTGTCAACCGTTTCAATGGTTTCAGAATCGCCGATATAATTTTTAAAATCGATATTTTTAATCTCGTCAGCATCATTGCCGATTTTAAGCAGTTCTTCTTCAAGATCGTAATCCATAAGAAACGCCGCGACATTTGCTTTGCCGATCACGTCCTTTGCAAAAATATCCACAGCCGCCTTCCCCTCAAAAGTTGAAAGTTGCACGCCCAGAATATTGCTGTTGGAATCCGCATTTTCATCAAACGCGATAATATCGTCAGCAAACAAGGAAAGTTGGACAAACGAATTATTTGCCACATTCCCCAGCGCATCTTTTATTACAATGTTTAATGTTGTTTTAGATTGATTGTTCGCGATAAGAACGGTACTTTCAGGCTTAATTTCAACGGAATAAGGTTCATCCGCTGTAAGAAATAATTCTTTTTCCGTGGTTGGATAGCTTTTATCCACACTGCCGTCACTCTTCAAAATTTCCGCGATCAACTTGAATTTGCCGGTCTTTTTCCCTGCCTTAAGGTATATAACGGCTGTGCCATTTTTGATTGTAGAGGTATCGCCGTTTACAAAAACAACAAATTCATTTAATGGAGCATCAACGCTGATATTTCCAATTTTAAATCTGACTTTTTGATTTTTGCTTCTTTCAACTTTCCCATTTTCGTTAAAGATTTCAGCTTCAATTTTCATTAAAGATTTTCCGTTGGCGACAAAAGAATCGCCGCTTTGCACAACATATTTGCTTTCTTTATTTTTTTCAGAATCAATGAAGGGATTTTCCGAATCGGGAAGATAGATAGCTTCCGCGACAAGCCTTCTTGCAGGCAACTCCGTGGAACTTTCCAAATCAAAATTTATAAATTTTTGATAATATTTATTGATGACGAAATATTCTTCCCATTGCATGTCAGGACTTTCTGTGACCGCTTCTTC
>MFXA01000033.1:0-1378 GCA_001787455.1 Candidatus Peregrinibacteria bacterium RIFCSPLOWO2_01_FULL_39_12
TCGATTTCCCAGACATGCAGAAAAAACGGCGATTTACCGCTTCTCTTCATATAGTCACCCGCCCAAAATGGGACGGTATCAAATTCGATTTCCCAGACATGCAGAAAAAACGGCGATTTACCGCTTCTCTTCATATAGTCACCCGCCCAAAATGGGACGGTATCAAATTTCCGTGGAGCGGGTGAGGGGAGTCGAACCCCTGTCAGCAGGTTGGAAACCTGCGGTAATAGCCGTTATACGACACCCGCGAAGGCTACGTGAAAAATATATATAACCCGAGAGTAAATTGCAAACATTTGATTTTTAACAGGTTTTCTCCTAGAATTTGCGAGTTGAATCCAAAAATCCTTGCAAATGCTAAAGAAAATCAAAGATCTCAAAAACTTAAAGGTCATAAAAAATAAAATTATTTTATCCAAATCTTTTTTTACCAAAAGAAATATTTTTGTCGGAATTATCGCTCTTCTTTTTCTCATAATGTTCATCC
Organism: Candidatus Peregrinibacteria bacterium RIFCSPLOWO2_01_FULL_39_12; assembly: GCA_001787455.1. Classification (GTDB taxonomy): domain Bacteria; phylum Patescibacteriota; class Gracilibacteria; order UBA1369; family LOWO2-01-FULL-3; genus 2-01-FULL-39-12. The sequence continues at coordinate 488 of MFXA01000033.1, forward strand.
AAATACAAAGCGTTCTTGGCTCATTTTCATTTCTGCAGGGGCGTGATACATCCTTAATTACAGAAATCGGGCAAATAAAAGATTCTTATTTAAAGCTTGGCGAGGATCTAAATGCCGTCCGCGATTTTTTAAGGATGCCAAGAGTTTCCTATGTCGGCTTTACTGACATTGAAAATGAAGAAGAAAACAAAGATAAAAATACAAACGATGTTCAATTGGCGCTTTTTAAGTATATTGAGCATATCGCTGATTCGGATGCGGAAGCCGCAAAAGTTGTGAAAAATAAAAATTTGATTAACAGTCTTGCCGACTCAAAAGATTTCGCAGAATTTTTAAAAGCTGCCGGGCTTTCCATCTCCAAAGTTCTCGAAGATCCCAATGGATTTACATTAAGAATTGATTCTACAACAGGCGGGAACATCCTTACTTTTTATCTTTCAAAAGATGGTGGCGACTTGTTCTATAAAACGCTATACAAAAAAAATACCGTTAAATATGAAAATTTCGAGGGAATGTTATCCGATCTTAAAAAACTTATTACCAGCGATAAAGATGATTTAATTTCGGCTGCAAAATCTTTAAATGACATTAAATCCAAAATAGCAAAAACAATTTCATCTCAGGAAGTTCAGAAAATCTTAAAAACTTTGCAAATTGAACTTGCGCCAAATTTTGTCGAAAAAGATTTAAAACTTACTTATTCCATTTTTAATCGTGTCGGCGATTTAATCGGAGAAATTGTCGTGGACACGAAAGATCTAAAAATAATTTTGATTGATAAAAATGATGATTCAATAACTGTCGAGGTTACCGATATTGCAACGGCGATGGGTCCATTTTTGGGAAAATTAGACACAAAAACTTTCGTGGAAAAGAAAGCTTTGAAAGCTG
>MFXA01000033.1:1396-3723 GCA_001787455.1 Candidatus Peregrinibacteria bacterium RIFCSPLOWO2_01_FULL_39_12
CTATTTCGGATAAAGGATTTAAACTTCTTTTGTCTGAAGCAGGATTGACTATTTCCGAAAATCCGCGAGAGGATAAAGCGAGAATTTATTATGATCTTTCTTATAAAGACGGGAAAGTGATAAGCACTATTGTGCTGGAGAAAGCCACCGGCACAGTCAATATAGTCAAGCCCGATGGCACAAATCCCGAAAATCTCCTCCTCTTTGACCCGGAGGTTAAAAAAAAAATCTCCTTAGAAATCCCTGAAAATATTCCGGATTACGGTGATGAATTATTGGATGACAGCGGCACTTTTAATGTGCTTATTGCGGGGAAACACGGCAATTTGGTGGACACAATGATTTTTGCGCATATAAATGAAAATAAAAGAACAATCCGGATGATAAGTGTTCCGCGCGATCTTTTTTATAACGGCAGAAAAATAAATTCTCTTGCCTATTATTACGGCATGCCTGAGCTGAAAAACACTCTAAGCAAACTTAGCGGATATAAATTGGACAAATATATTTTGATCGATATGTATGCGTTTATTGATGTGATTGATTTGATAGGAGGCATAGACATCCATCTCAATAAAGCCGTGATCGATCCGACTTATAAAACTGTGGATAACGGAAAAGCCGGCACTTTGCATTATGAGCCCGGCGATTATCATTTAAGCGGCGTTGAAGCTTTGCGTTTAGCAAGAACAAGGCATACCTCCTCCGATTTTGCGCGCGCGGAAAGGCAGCAAGTTATTATTAAATCTATTCAAACCAAGGCTAAAAATTTCGGTCTGGGGGATGCGGATACAATTTATGAAATTGTTAAGACGGTTTTGAATAAAACTGAAACGGATATAAGCTTGGATGAAGCGATCGCTTATTATTTCAGATATCAAAACTATGAAATTGTTTCCAATGATGTTATGTCCTCGGGGAATATTTTCTATACGCCTCCTTATATAACCGAGGAAAACTGCCAAAAGCTGATTGATGAAGCTTATTCTTATAATCTGCCAAAACCCGAATGCGAAGGGGAAAATCATGCATATACTCTTCTTCCGATAGATAATAATTGGAATCTTATAAAGTGGTTTTTCAGGATGAAGTTTGAGGAAAAATAGATAAGTGACGCCTTTACTTGCACCGTGTTTTATTGTATAATTGTTAGATGAGCGATAAAGCACGACATTTACAAGTTGTTCCAAAGGATGAACCAAAAGATGAGGCGCAGTCCCCTTCTTTAACTGAAGACCAACCAACGACTACAACTGCCGTGACCGCAGAAAAAGTTTTAAAATTACTAAAAGAAGGCGCGGCTAAAAATACCGATGTTGAAATTGCAGGAGAAAAAATTTCCAATCCGAAAGAAGCTTTGGCAAAACTTAAAGAAGCTTTTTCTCTTGTAAAAACATATTTCAAAAACCATTTAGTAGTTGGGATTGACCTCGATGATATACAGTTTCAAAAACTCGGCGGTGATAAGGCTGGTGAATCAACAGGGAATGCAACTTTACTTGATCCCAAGCTGCACAGACATCCGGCGAGAGTTGTTGCGGTTGTTTTAGCCCATGAATTACGTCATGCTCATGACTCAATCCAAAATGAAGGACTGGTGCAGGAGGCTGTTGATACTGTTTTTAAAAGTGAAGATATCGGTCATAAATACGGGATGATGGTTGCGGATTTTCGCAAATTTGCCGGAAGATTTGACAGAGGCGGAAATGTTAAAAGAGGCAGCAAAAAAATTTACCGCCTTTATGCGGAAGAAAAATTTGATGAAATTTTTAAGATATATGAGAAAAATTATGTAGATAAACAGAAGACCGAAGATAAAAAAGATGCAGCTTTTGAATTTTTTAAAAGTGTATTTCCTGAGCTTGATTATAGCGATGAGTGGGGAAAAGATGGGGATTTTGGCGTCAAAAAACTTCCGAGTAGGATAGAGGCAGAAGCTCCGGCGGAAATTTCCGAGCAGAAGAAAGCGGCTTAGGGACAGCCACAGATAGTATGACTAAGTTCAGATATATATTGGACTGCCAAATCAATTCGTGATAAATTTTCGCCGTCTTTTTAAGTGATTCAAAAACATTTAGAAAGAAATTTGAGCGTCTTTTTGATATTAACTTTGCGATATGCAATTAAAAAAAGGACAAATTGTTGAAATAAATATTCATGCTCTTGCGTTTGGCGGGAGTGGAATCGGGAAATATGAAGGGCTGACTGTTTTTGTGGAAGGGACTATGCCCGGCGACAAGGTTACGGCGGCTTTCACTAGGATTAAGAGTAATTTTGTGGAGGCAAAGTTAGTTGAGATTATTGAACCTTCCAAAGACAGGATTAAG
>MFXA01000033.1:3748-6277 GCA_001787455.1 Candidatus Peregrinibacteria bacterium RIFCSPLOWO2_01_FULL_39_12
GCGGCGGCTGCCAACTTCAGTTTATGCCGTATAAAAAACAGCTGGAATTTAAAAAACAGCATGTAATTGACGCTTTTGAAAGAATCGGAAAAATTTATGACCCTCCCGTAAACGATGTAATTGGCTGTAAAGAAGAATTTTACTACCGCAATAAAATGGAGTTTTCGTTCGGCTATGACAGTAATATGCAATTTGCTTTTGGTCTGCATCTTCCGGAAAGAAGGTTCGACATATTGGATTTAAAAGAGTGCCATCTGCAATCGAAATTTTCCAGTGGAATTGTAAACAGCACAAGAGAGTTTATGAAAACTTTAAACTGGCCGCCGTACAAATATTCGACCGGCGAGGGCTTTCTGCAGTCATTTTTTATAAGAGAAGGGAAACGTACAAATGAAGTGATGATAAATTTAACAACTTCCGAAAATGCGCCCGAAGATGTTAATGCCGGCATGAAAAAATTCGTAGAAATGCTTCTTAAAATTCCATCCGGAGACAAAAAAATAACTTCCATATATTGGTCAAAAATAATCAGCAAGCGCGGAGTAAAAAAACAAATTAAAGAAACTCTTCTTTACGGCAAAAAATTTCTGTCGGAGAAAATGATTCTGGAAAACGGCGATGAACTTTCTTTTGAAATTCTCCCGCAGGCTTTTTTCCAGGTGAATACCCCTCAAGCCGAAATTCTGTATAGCCAAGTTGTAAATTTTGCCTTGAATAAGCCTCAAAATTGCGTACTCGATTTGTTCTGCGGAACAGGGACAATCGGTATGTTTTTGGCAAAGCACTGCGAGCATGTAATCGGAATTGAGCTTAATCCCGAAGCTTCCAAATCCGCCTGTGCAAACGCTCAAAAAAATAAAATCTTTAATATGGATTTTTATACCGGCGATGTCGCGAAAGTTTTACCTTCCCTGCGAAATCAACCGTCTTTAATTGTGGTTGATCCGCCGCGCGCGGGATTGACCGAAAAACTTATCAAGCAAATCAATAATTTTGGGGCAGGTCAAATAATTTATGTATCCTGCAATCCTTCAACATTGGCCAGAGACTGCAATTGGCTAAAAGATTATGGCTATATTCTGCAGTCCGTTCAGCCCGTGGATATGTTCCCGCACACGTACCATATTGAAAGCGTGTGTTTTTTGAAACGCTAAATTTTGCCGAATGTGTTAGTTTTTGATATATTTAGGCACAGTTCCTAACCTCAAAATCCATGAAAAAAGTTATATCCGTCATTTTTGTTCTTTTTGTTTCCATTATCTTCGGAAGCCTGACCGCTTTTGCGGCTGAATTATCGTGGGGCGAAAATATTGTTTATACCGATGAAATTCTTGATGACGCCTATATTTTTGCGGGGAATGGAAACATTGAAGGCAATGTAAACGGAGATTTATATATTGCAGGCGGTTCGATTGTTGTTAACGGCAATATTTCTGAGGATCTTGTCGTGATCGGTGGAAAAGTTACTGTAATGGGAAATATCGGTGGAGATTTGCGTATAGCCGGCGGGCAGGCTTCCGTTTACAGCACAATTGGTGATGACGTAATCATGGTTGGCGGTCAGCTTGATATCGGGAAAACCGCTGTAGTTAACGGCAGTGTGATTGTAGGAACAGGCATTTTAACCGTTGACGGTTATGTTAAGGAAGATATCCGCGGCGGATTGGGTATGCTTTTACTTAATGGGAACGTTGATAGAAATGTAATTGTTTCCGTTGAAGATAAATTAAGCATTTCGAAAACTGCAAGCATAGGCGGGAATTTAACTTACTCCTCACTGCTTGAGTCCGATATCCCTGAGGGTGTTGTTAAAGGAACTGTAAAATTCAATAAATTTGAGAAAGAGCCTTTGCTTGAAAGGGTAACGTATCTTTTTTTCATACAAAAACTTGTAAGTTTTCTATCCGCGCTTGTACTGCTTTTGCTGATTGTAACTTTTATGCCAAAAAGTTTGGTGCAGTCCGCGGAAGCAACCAAGGAAAATGTGTTTAAGTCTTTTGGAATTGGTTTGTTGACTATGATTGCCGCTGTTATTGGTTCTATTCTTCTTCTTATTACAGTTATTGGAATTCCTCTTGCCCTTATTATTCTTTCATCTCTTGTTGTTGTGTTTTATGTCGCGCAGATTTTTGTTTCCGTGTGGATAGCGGGATATCTTTTTAAACTTAAAAACTTTGGGAAAACCAAATTATTTGGAGCCGCCGCATTGGGACTTCTTTTGTACTATCTTATCGGATTTATCCCGTTTGTTGGATGGGCTGTTAAAATTGTACTTTTCTTGGTTGGAGTCGGCGCAATCGTTATGAGAAAAATGCATTATTGGAAATTCTTAAAGGATAAGGGGATGTTTTAGAAATTTTTTAATAGGTATTCCTTCGCATCCTTCTTTGTCTTAAGTTTTTTCGCTAATTGTTCTTCGCGTATTTTCCCGAGTATTTCACCAACTTTTATTCCGGGCTTGAGTTTAAGAATTTTCATAACTCCTTCTCCCGTTAAAAGCTGTTTTGGAAGAAGTTTAAGCTCTGCGAT
>MFXA01000034.1:0-5948 GCA_001787455.1 Candidatus Peregrinibacteria bacterium RIFCSPLOWO2_01_FULL_39_12
TCATGGAGTTGGTATTTCGGTTGTAAACGCACTCTCTGCGAAGACAATTGTTGAAGTTTATAGGGATGGGAAAATCTATATGCAGGAATATTGCCGAGGTGATGCGAAAGGGGAGTTGGAGGTAACTGGAAAAACCGACAAACGCGGGACTAAAGTCAATTTTTATCCGGACAAAGAAATTTTTGATGCCGTTGAATTTAATTTCCAGACGATTATTAATCGTCTTCGCCAACAGGCTTATTTAACCAAAGGTGTTGCCATTTCACTTGTGGATGAACGCGGAGGTTTACAAAAAAAATACTGTTTTTATTTTGAGGGCGGGGTAAAATCTTATGTCCAGCATCTGAATAAAAATAAAGAGACGATTGGCAGTGTTTTTTATGTTGAGAAAGAGGTCCCCGAAGGGATGGTGGAAGTTTCTCTTCAATATAATAATTCTTTTCAGGAGACTATTTATACTTTCGCAAACAATATTCATACGATTGATGGAGGTATGCATCTGACTGGTTTTAAAGCGGCGCTTACTCGTACAGTAAATAATTATGCGCGCAAGGCTGAAATTTTAAAGGAAAAAGATGAAAATTTGGTTGCTGATGATGTCCGTGAAGGGCTTACTGCAATTATTTCCGTGAAGCTGCCGGATCCGCAGTTTGAAGGACAAACTAAAGGAAAACTTGGAAATGCTGAAATGAGAGCGGCTGTCGAAACTGTTTTTGGTGATGCTTTTGCCGAATATTTCGAAGAAAATCCCGCTGATGCCAGGGGTATTGTCGGAAAATGCCATTTGGCTGCAAGAGCCCGTATGGCTGCGCGTGCTGCAAGAGATACCGTCATAAGAAAAGGTTTTCTTGAAGGAATGACTTTGCCCGGGAAATTGGCCGATTGTTCAAGCAGGGATCCGGAAAAATCTGAAATATTTATTGTCGAGGGAGATTCCGCCGGAGGCAGTGCAAAACAGGGGAGAGATCGCAATATTCAGGCAATTCTGCCTCTCCGCGGCAAGATTTTAAACGTGGAACAATCTCGTTTGGATAAAATTTTGGCGAATAATGAAGTTAAAAATTTGGTAATTGCGCTCGGAGTGGGTATCGGCGAGAGTTTTGATATAAAGAGATTAAGATATCATAAAATTGTTATCATGACTGATGCCGATGTCGACGGTGCGCATATAAGAACGCTTATCCTTACTTTGTTTTATCGCTATTTCAAGCAGGTTATTGAGGGTGGGTATATATATATCGCTCAGCCTCCTTTGTATAAAATTTCTGTCGGGAAAAGTGCCAATTACGCATATAGCGATGCTGAGCGCGATAAGGTTATTAAGGGTCTTGGAAAGGATGCGAAATTTTCAGTTCAGCGGTATAAAGGTCTTGGAGAGATGAATCCCGACCAGCTTTGGGAAACAACGATGGATCCTTCAAAAAGAACCATGTTAAAAGTTACTATTGAAGATGCCGAAAAAGCTGATCAGGTGTTTGATACTTTGATGGGGTCTGAAGTTGGTCCTCGCAAGAGGTTTATTCAAGCTTATGCCAAGAAAGTAAAAAACTTGGACATTTAACGGTTTATGTATATAATCGGGTTCGTTTTAAAAAAATATTTAAAAATTTAAAAGGAGGTGAGAATAAAATGGGAGTAGTAGTATGGAAAGGTGAAAAAGAGTCTAACGAAAGGCTCATTGCTCGTTTCAATAAAAAAGTTCAAAGCAGTCGAAGGCTTCTTGAGTTGCGTGCGCGAAGGTATCATACCCGCAAGCCGAATAAGAAAAGAATTAGAACTGCTGCGATTATGAGAGATTTTTATAGAGCGAAGAGAGAGAAGAGCAAATTTTACTAGTAAAATTCATTTTAAATTGCATCTGCTTCGTTAAAGATAAAACTTTGATCCTCGCTTACCTCACAGTAAGCTGCGGTCTAAGTTTTATCTTTGCCTTGCATCTGCTAATTTAAAATGAATTTTTCGCTAAGGCTATCTTCATATTTGAGCTTTCTTGAGATTTTGCCTATAATCTTCGCATGATTATACGGGATGTCCTTAAATTTGCAGTTGAGTATTTAGGAAAAACTGAAAATGCTGTTTTGGATTCCGAGGTTGTTCTTGGCTTTGTGCTTGGAGTTGATAAGGAATATCTTTTTGCTCATGGAAATGAGGAGGTGGATGGTTTTCTGGTTAATCTTTTTAAAAAATATTTGGATAGGGTTAAAAATGGTGAGCCTGTCAGTTATATCACTAACAGCAAAGAGTTTTATGGTTTGGATTTTTTTGTTGATAAACGGGTTCTTGTCCCTCGTCCCGAGACCGAAATGTTGGTTGAGGAAGTTTTGCAGTTTTTGAAATCCAATGCGGATGCAGGAAAGTGTTTTAGAGTTTTGGATGTGGGGACCGGTAGCGGTAATATTGCCATTGCGCTTGCTAAAAATTTTGATGGTCAGGATGTGGTGGCTCTTGATGTAAGCGAGAGCGCGATAGAGGTTGCAAAGATTAATATTGAGCAACATAGCCTTGAAGATAAAGTGCAAGTTTATCAAAGTGATCTTTTGGATGTTATAGATGACGGTGAAAATTTTGATGTAATAGTTGCGAACTTACCGTATATCGGTAGAATTAAAAATAATTATGTTGGTGGAGGTGTCGAAAAACATGAGCCTGGCACTGCTTTATTTGGGGGGAATGATGGCTTAAAGTTGTATAAAAAAATGTTTCAGCAGATTGCGGATAAGAGGGTTGGGTTCAAGTTGCTTGTTGGGGAATTTGGCTTTGGTCAGGGAAAGGATCTTGAAATTTTGCTGAGTAAATATTTTGATCATGGGTGGCGTATTAAGAGTGATTTGGCTGGTATTGATAGGATGTTTGCAGTTGAGGGTTGAACCTGTCGTGTGTTGACATGGGCTACTTCCATGGTGTAGGATGACTCTCTCAGGCAAGCCCAAAGGGCTTCCTAAGTAAAGCCTGTCTTTTTATGAATAAACAACTGATTGTAGATTTAAGCGGGGGAATTGATCTTGGTTCCCATGGTCGAATGTACCTAAACTCCCCGGAAGGAACAGATCAGGTGGTGCTTATGTCTCCGAAGCAAATTGATCTTTTTTCAAGAGCGGTTCCCGGGCAAAATCTGGAAATACAAAAATTGGTCAAAATATCAGAGATTGCTCGGGCTTGTAGTGATAAGATAACTGATCTTACTGATGCTGTAGTTTTGATTAATACACTCGGGGGGACTGATACAATGCGTGTTACTCTTGAGTGGATCAGAGAAATAATTAAAGGGAATCATGGTAGGATGATTAGTGTCGTGGCTCAGGATGCGCAAAGTCTCGGGGCTATTGCGGCACGTATGACGGATGAAATACTGTGTTTGAGAGGCAGCCGGTTTTTGTGGCATACGGTGAGGAATGATCCGAGATTTGGCTTATTAGATGAAATAGCTAGAGTTAATGGAATGTCTCCTGAAGAAAATTTGGAAATTATGAGGGCTAAAAATAGACAGGTTATTCTTTATTTGTTGGTATTTCTAACGAAATCCGGAAATCCTATTCCTAAAAATTTGCGAAAACGGCTTATTTCTTCTCTTTATGTTGACGAAGAAGCTTTTGAAGAGGATGTGAAAATAGTGGGGCAATTTCAGAGAGGGGAAGTTGCCAAATTTACTGCGGAAGATTTATATAAACCTGATGGAGTATTTACGGCAACGGGACGAGAATTTGAGCAGGCAAATTTAGTTGTGGCTACAACAACTGTAGAAGAACTTGTTCAAGAAGTAAGAAGAAGAGGTCTTAATGTGGCGTTTCCTTCTTTGAAGACTCTGCAAGATAAATTTTTTGTAGTGGCGGAATTGAACGAAAGAGCACGTGCTCGAAGTTTAAAAGTGGAATTTTTTATTGATAAAGATGGGGATGTAAGCGTAAAAAGTCGTTCTGGATTTCCCGACGAAAAACAGAAAAGAAACCTTCGTAGAGCTGTGTCTATGGTGCAGGAATTATTGGGAAAGGTTGGAACTATGGAATATGAACTTCTTCCAAGTTAGGATTTGAGTTGTATTTTTACTGTTGGATAGCTAGAATTCTCCAGTATGCTCGATAAACTCGAAAAAAAGGAAAGGGAGTATTTGGAAATACAAAATAAGTTGGCCGATCCTGCCGTTATTGCCGATAAAGAAAATTATAAAACGCTTTCAAGGCGTTATAAATCTCTGCAATCTTCTTATGAATTAACTCAAAAATACAGACATGCACTTTCTTTTAAAAAAGAGGCTGAAGATATTTTAGCTGATGAGAAGGATAAAGATTTGCGTCAAATGGCGGAGGCTCAGCTTAAGGAATCTAAAACTATTTTGGAAGAACTGGATCGGCAGGCTAAGGTGGAGCTTCTTCCCAAGGATATTGATGAAGGCAAAGATTGTATCTTGGAAATGAGGGCGGGTGCGGGAGGAGATGAAGCTGGAATGTTTGCAGGAGAGCTTGCCAGAATGTATTTTAGATATGCCGAGAGAATAGGTTATAAAGTTGAGCTGATGAGCAAAAGCGAGGGTTCTCCCGGAGTTACTAAAGAAATTATTTTTGCTGTTCGCGGCGAAGGTGTTTATGGAAAAATGAAGTATGAGAGCGGAGTTCATCGCGTACAGCGTGTGCCTACAACAGAGGCTCAAGGGAGAATACATACGTCTACCGCTTCGGTGGCTGTTTTGCCTGAAGCCGAGGAAGTTGATATCCAAATAAAAGATTCTGATTTAAAGATAGATGTTTTCAGATCCGGTGGTCCCGGCGGACAGTCGGTGAATACTACCGACTCCGCTGTTCGTATCACTCATACACCAAGTGGAATAGTTGTTGCTTGTCAGGATGAAAGATCTCAACTTAAAAATAAAGCTAAAGCAATGTCGGTTTTAAGAACCAAATTATATGATATGGAAAGAGAGCGTCAGGTTAAAGAAAGGGGAGATGAGCGTGCTTCGCAGATTGGAACGGGTGACAGATCCGAAAAAATCCGTACTTACAATTTTCCGCAGGATCGGGTTACCGATCATCGCATCCATAATAATTGGAGCAATATTCCCGCAATTATGGATGGGGATATCAATGGTATTATTGAATGCCTGAGGTTGGCGGATCAAGAAAGGAGACTTGCTAAGTTGGCGTAAGGTTGAGCAACAGGCTTATGGCAAGTGTATTTCAGGCACGCTCGATCCGTCCACCGAACGGATCTTCGCTAAACGCTCAGCTTTGCTCTCCCGCCTATGGCGGGAACCGTGGTCGCAAAGCCTCGCGATTGCCTTCAACGCACTTGCCATAAGCCTGTTGCTAAAAGTCACTCCACAAAATGGCAGCCAAGTGATTTTTTTCTTTTGTAGGCTGATTTTAAAATAAGGAGACTCACGAGTGTCATATTTAGAGTTTCGGCTATTTCCTGATTTGTGGCTTTTATCTGAGATAATTTCCGAAGAATTTTTTCCATTTGAGGGATAGCCTCTTTTTTAATTTTTTCCAAATTGCGGATGATGCCGGCATATTTCCACATGATTTTTTGGATTTCTTTTTTGAGTTTTTGAGCCGTTTTTGTGGTTGCGAAGTTTTTGGAAATTAAAACGGCTTGTTTAAGCGGAAAATTTGATGTAAAAGCCTGCCTGCCGGACAGGCAGGTCTGCTCGGGCAGATTTTCTCTCGGCGCAACTTTCAGTTTTTTTGCTATTTGACTGCTGAAAACCAATGCTTCAAGCAAAGAATTTGATGCCAGCCGATTTGCTCCGTGAACTCCCGTACATGTCATCTCTCCAAATGCGAATAAATTTTTTATATTTGTACGTCCGCGTAAGTTGGTGACAATGCCTCCGCACAAATAATGTGCCGCCGGTGTTATTGGAATTTTATCTTTTGCCATGTCTATGCCAAAATGCAAAAGTTTTGCATAAATTTTCGGGAATCTTTTTTTGAGATAGTTTTTGTTTCTATGAG
>MFXA01000034.1:6034-8091 GCA_001787455.1 Candidatus Peregrinibacteria bacterium RIFCSPLOWO2_01_FULL_39_12
TGTTTGTTTTTCATGAATCTTTCTCCTTTGGCGTTTATAAGTTTTGCGCCTTCGCCTCGTACTGTTTCGGATATTAAGAACCGCGGTGTAATTTTTTTTGCAAGCGCCGACGGATGAAATTGTATAAATTCCATATCTTTTGTTTTGCATCCCGCTTTTACAGCCATTGCTATGCCATCTCCAGTAGCGATTGATGGATTTGTGGTGTTTGAAAATAATTGTCCGATTCCTCCGGTCGCTAAAATCGTTTGATCGGCAAAAATGTTTTCAATTTTGTTTTTGCGGATTATTTTCGCTCCGTAGCAGGTTTTATTTTCCGTGATCAGTTCCAGTGCGAAACTGTCTTCCAAAATTGTTATATTTAGATGTTCTTTAACTCTTCTTACAAGGATTTTTTCTATTTCCTGTCCCGTGTGGTCGCCGATATATGCAATTCTTCTTTTATGATGACCTCCTTCCTGAGTAAGCTTTAGTTCTCCCTTTTCTTTCTCAAATTTGACTCCCAAATCAATGAGTCTGTAAATTGCGTCTGTGGATCTTTCAACCATGAATTTTACCGATTTTTTATTATTGTGATATGCGCCGGCAGAAAGCGTATCTTTTACGTGCTGTTCAATGTTGTCCGTTTTGTCCAGAATTGCCGCAATCCCTCCTTGAGCGAAGTTCGTGCTGCTGTCTATGATTTTTTTCTTTGTAACCAAAAGGACTTTGCCTTTCTTTGCCGCCTGCAGAGCAAAATTTAAGCCTGAGATACCGGAGCCGATAACTAAAAAGTTTGTTTTGATCATGGCGGGGGTATTGTATGCTTTTAGTTGTAAATTGACAATTTTTGGCTTTGCTATAGTATTTCTTTGCCAGACGCGAGCGATAGCGAGTGTCCTAGCCATCAAAAGGTTTTGCGAAGCAAAACACCGATTTTCATTATGCGTAAAGCCAATATTAAAAATAGTATTAAAAAACCCGAGCTTCTTCTCCCCGCGGGGAATCTTGAAAAGCTGAAAATAGGGCTGGCTTATGGCGGCGATGCGTTTTATTTGGGGTTTTCGCCTTTCAGTTTGAGATGCAATGACAGCGGATTCACAAAAGAAACTTTACTTTCCGGCGTGTCTCTTCTCAAAAAAAATAAAAAGCCTTTTTATGTGACAATGAATATTTACCCGCGCGGCGCGAAAATTGATTCTCTAAAAAAGCATATTCAATTTGTGCGAAAGGAAATAAAACCAAACGGAATTATTGTTGCCGATCCCGGTTTTTTGGAAATGATAAAGGAATATTATCCTGAAGCTGTTCTTCATATGTCGGTGCAGGCGAATGTGATGAATTATCGCAGTGTTCAGTTTTGGAAGAAGCAGGGTGCAAGCCGTATCATCCTTCCAAGGGAATTGATGTTAAGTGAAATTAAAGAAATTCATGAAAAAGTTCCCGATATTGAGTTGGAATTTTTTGTGCATGGCGCTATTTGCGTGGCTTACAGCGGGCGGTGTCTTCTTTCAAATTATATGACAAGCCGCGATGCGAATCAGGGTACTTGTGCGCACAGTTGCAGGTGGAAATATAATGTTTATTTGGAAGAAGTTGAGCGGAAGGGCGAGCTTATGCCTATTTCCGAAGATGAACATGGAACTTACATAATGAACTCAAAGGATAATTGCCTGCTGCCTTATTTGAAGGACTTGGTTGATGCCGGGGTTTGCAGTTTTAAAGTGGAGGGAAGGAATAAAACGGAATATTATCTTGCGACTGTTGCCGTTGCTTATCGCAAAGCGATTGACGACATGATGACCGGCAAAAAATTTGATAAAAATTTGCTGAATGAGGTGGCGAAAACTGCGAACCGCGGATTTATTCCGGGTTATCTTTCGGGTTTTCCCGCGAAAGGGGATATTTCCCTGGAAAGCAGTTCGCCTAAACAAACTCACAAATTTGTCGGGATTGTTGTAGGGTGTAGTCACGGCGGCTTGAAGCGTGATGATTTATATGAAGTTGATGTCCGAAATCGTTTGGAAAGCGGTGAGGAAGTTGAAATTATGACACCCGATGATCAGTTTATATGCAAA
>MFXA01000034.1:8141-9353 GCA_001787455.1 Candidatus Peregrinibacteria bacterium RIFCSPLOWO2_01_FULL_39_12
TTTTCTTTGCTGTCTGTCCGATTAAAAACAATATCTGCACTTTCACGGTAGCGATTGTTTCTTTGTTCATAAAGATGTTTCATTTCTTCTTCTGTGCTTGTTTTGTCTGTCAGTGGCGGGCGATTTTTGCTGTTTGCGATGTGCTGTGCGCAGATTTCCGGTTTTTCGTGCAGATAAATTATTTTTCCGTTTTTTTTGAGAAATTCTTCATTTTTTTTGTCTACTATTAAACCTCCTCCTGTTGAGATTACGGTTTTATCAAGTTTTGCGGTTTTTTCCGCAACGGCTTGTTCTTTTTCACGAAAATATTCCCATCCGTTGAGTTCTACCATTTCTTTTATTGTTTTTCCTTCTTCTTGCTCTATTTCTTTATCCGTATCTACAAAATTCCAGCCAAGATGTAAGCTTATTAACATGCCGATTTTTGTTTTTCCGCTTCCCCGAAGGCCGGTTAATACAATGTTCATATTTTTTATTTGGTTTTGCTTATTTTTTTGAGGTCTTTCCAGAATGTTGTATAACTTTTTGATACACAATTTGGATTTTCGATTGTCAGATTGCGGAAAAGGTCAGTTAAAATCCCAAATGACATTGCCATACGGTGGTCGTTGTATGTTTCGATTGAGATTGAGGAATCCTCCCTAGGGAGGATTAGTGGCCACGTTGTAGGTGAGTGGGCAGAAGACTTTGTGCTTATACGAATCTTTTCGTGTTGACCCGAACCTGTAATTTCTATCCAATCTTGGCCTGTTTTTACTTTTACCGATAGTCTGTAGAATTTAGCTAATTTTTTAATTTCGTTTTCGAGTGCGATTATCCTGTCTGTTTCTTTTATGCGTAGGTTTTTTATATTTATTATTTTAGTTTTACCTTTTGTAAACAGCGCTAAAACTGCGAATGTCATTACCAAATCTGGAGTTTCATTCATATCGACAGTGCCGAGAGGTTTTAGCTTACTTGTGCCCTTTACTAATGTTCCATTTTTTTGTTCAATAATCTTGCATCCCATTTTTTTAAGATAAGATAAGAATTTGATATCTCCCTGCATGGAATTTTTGCAGATATTTTTTAAGAGAATTGTTTTGTTCGGATGTAATGCTGAGTATGCTCCTATGTAAGATGCTGAGGAAGCGTCGCTTTCCACTTCATAAGTTTTTGTTGGTTGTGTGGTTTTTGTACGTTTTATTGGTTCGACTACGAATTGTCTAAAAT
>MFXA01000034.1:9383-9724 GCA_001787455.1 Candidatus Peregrinibacteria bacterium RIFCSPLOWO2_01_FULL_39_12
CTAAAATTTTTGTTCTTAATGTTGATTTTGAATGATTTCAAGACCTTTAATGTCATTTTTACGTACGGCAAAGAACAAAGTTTTTGTTCAATCGTTATGGAAGTTGGTTGATTGGCAAATGGCGCAGTTAAAAGCAATGCGGATAAATATTGACTGCTGATGTTGCCAGGTAAAGAAATATTTCCTCCTTTTAGTGGCTGTTTGTCTACGCAGAGCGGCAAATGACCGTTTGTTGTTGTTATTTTTGCTCCAAGTTTATTTATTGCATTTGTCAGTTCTTTGATTGGGCGGATGCGCATTCTTTTGTCTCCATCTATAATAATTTTATTTCCGGTCAAAGT
>MFXA01000035.1:0-1877 GCA_001787455.1 Candidatus Peregrinibacteria bacterium RIFCSPLOWO2_01_FULL_39_12
CGAATATATTGGATATTCTTCAAGTTGTTGGATTGACACAGCTTATTAAGACTTTCGGCTCTATAGATGAAGCCAAAAGCTCGTTCTCTGCGCAACCGGCAACTCCTGCTCCTGCCGCACAACCAGCAGCACCAGTAGCGCCGCCACAAACACCTCAGCCACAACCGACAACAGTACAAGAACCTCAACCAGCATCACCGCAGGCATCACAACCGGCGCCGCAAGAGCCGCCAAAAACGGCATAACTCAAAAAATTCTAGCATTATGAGCCAAAACAAATGCAGGACAACCCATTATTTCTCTTAGGAATCTCAACATTTTTTGCAGCCGTACCGGCTGTGATATGGCTCTTTATAATTTTCAGCAAAGCGGAAAAAGGCAAAAAAACAGTTTTGTTAATATTTTTGTTAGGATGTTTGACGGCACCAGCACTTTTAGGTCTTCAATATTTATGGGATGAATTTCCTCAATTCAATTTGGCGGCATTTATTGAAAATAATGTACAAAGCCAAAACGCAATGTTTATGTGGACATTTGTTTTGTTTGGAGCAATGGAAGAAATTATAAAATTCTATGTGGTGAAAGCGGTTGACCAGAAAACACTTTTGGTCAACAGAATAAATGATGCGGTTCGCTTCAGCCTTGCCGCCGCGCTTGGATTTTCTTTCACGGAAAATATTTATTACCTTTATCAATTTTGGCCGAGCGTAAGCCAGGGAGAACTTATCGGGATGTACATATTCCGTTCAATTTTCACAACCTGCGCACACATGATTTTTTCCGGAATATTCGGATATTATTACGGAATAGGCAAATTCACCATAACTTTAACGGAACAGCAAAAAATAACAGGCAAAAGCAGTTTTATAACACGCCTGATTTCGGAATTGTTCAGCTTGTCTCTCACCGAAAGTTTCAAACAAAAAATGATACTTAAAGGATTATTTTTAGCCTTATTTATCCACGCAACATACAATTATCTTCTGCAATTCAATGCTGTCCTTCCGGTAATAATATTTGTAGTGCTTGGCTTTTTATATCTCCAATACTTATTCAGCCGCAAGACAGGTCATCTGATACTGACAATTGATCCATCCTCAAAAAAAGAATCGGCAATGGCGAAAAAAGATGAAGATGTAGTGGTGGAACTTATGGGGATGTGGTTTAACGAAAAAAGATATGTGGATGTGCTTCACATTTGCGAGCGTCTTCTTGAAAGAGATCCGGACAATGAAGTAGTGCAGTTATTTAAAGCAAAAGCTCTCGATAAAATGGATGACAAAGATACATATAAGAAGATATTGAACACCGTAGTTAAAACAAAAGATGATTTGTCGGAAAATCAAAAAAACATCATTTCAAAGTATTTGACGGAAAAAGAATCCAAGCAAAAAACCGCTGGAACAACTAATGAATTGCCACAACCTGCTGAGGGAATCACGCAATCTCAAACAAAACAAAACAAAAAATCTTCACATCCTGCAGATGTTCTTGAAAAATACACTGGAGAAGGAACTTTCTCATTGAAACCAAAAAAATAGTCCAATCCATTTACAAAAAACCTTCAAATAGGGTAAATTGTTAAAAAGACATTCCTATGAATTTAGTAGAAGCAAAAATTGCCCTGGTTTTCGACTGGATGACAAACACGGGGGGAGCGGAAAAGGTAAACCTCATGCTCCATAAAATGTTCCCGAATGCCCCGATTTTCGCATCCATTTTCAACACGGAAAACGTTAAAGGATTCGAAAAAGCCGCAATAGAAACGTCATTTATTCAACATCTGCCTTTCGCAAAAGAACACCACCAATGGTACTTGGGGCTTATGCCGTATGCTTATGAACTTTTCGATTTAAGCAGTTTTGACATTGTCATTT
>MFXA01000035.1:1899-17306 GCA_001787455.1 Candidatus Peregrinibacteria bacterium RIFCSPLOWO2_01_FULL_39_12
AGGAATTATTACAAAACCCGAAACCATGCATATCTGCTACTGTCATACTCCAATGAGATACGCTTGGGATGACTGGCACTCATATATCCGCGAATACAAAATGAATCCGATACTAAAACATTTTGCAAAAAAACGCCTCCATTCGTTGAGAATTTGGGACAGGCTTTCATCCGACCGAGTTGATTTTTTTATAGCGAATTCCGGCACTACGCAAAAAAGAATTGAAAAATATTATAAGAAACAATCGGAAATAATTTACCCGATGATAAGAATAAAAAATTATGAAATTGCAAAAAAAACAAAAGGATATTTTTTGGCGGTGGGCAGGCTGACCCCTTATAAAAAATTTGATTTGATTGTGGAAACTTTTAATAAACTTAATTTACCGCTTAAAATTGTCGGAACAGGCATAATGGAAAACGATCTAAAAAAACAGGCGAAAGGACACATTGAATTTTTGGGACATGTAAGCGATAAAGAACTTCGGACTCTCTACAGCGAATGCGAAGCTTTAATATTCCCGCAAATTGAAGATTTTGGGATTACGGCAATAGAAGCTATGGCATGCGGAAGACCGGTGATCGCTTTATCACAGGGCGGAGCTTTGGATTCGGTTGTTGAAGGAAAAACCGGCATTTTCTTTGCCAAGCAAACACCTCTTCACTTGAAAGCCGCAATTGAAAAATATCTGGAAGAAAAAAGAGAATTCAATCCTGAAAAAATTAGGGAGCACGCAAAACAATTTGACAAATCGGCATTCCAAAAGAATTTCATGAAATCTCTGCGCGAGAAATGGGATACATGGCAGAAAACTATGATGTAGACTATCCTGTAAGAACAGCAATAACAATATTAACAAGAGCCCAAGCCACCAAAGTTAAAACCATACCGACAACTCCATAAAGTATCGCTTTTTTGCCTTTATCCTTATCTTCGGAAATACCTGCAAATAAATAAAGATACCCTCCATACATAATTCCGCCAACAGCAACCAACCCGCTGATCTGGATAATGAATTCAAGAACATAGCGGATATAATAAGGGATCATCCAAAGCTTGATGTCGCCGGTTTTAATGCCGCAACCGAGAATATCATTTTCGTCAGCGACACCACCGGCTCCAGTGTCAAAACCAAAATCCTCATTATCGGCATTAGTAAAAAATTTCTTAACTGCACCAGAATGTGTATTCACATAATTCATAACAGTCTTACAGTCACTAACCCCCTTCTCCGTCCCAGGCAATACAGTTTTTCCAACCTCAACCGCATAAACAGTGACAGTCCCAATCTGCACAAGCAAATATGCGACCATTAAAAATGCCAAAATTTTTCTAAAAATCTTCATCTCAAAATTTAAAATTCCTATTATTATAACACGAAAACTTGATATTTGAAAGATATCTGGATACAATTGACCAACCAGACAAAGCGAAGCTTTGTCCTTATAACCACACCAACTCATGAACCCCTTGCCGATAATTGCCATAGTAGGACGCCCAAATGTTGGCAAATCGACACTATTTAACAGGCTGATCGGGAAACGCTATGCGGTAGTGGCAAAAGAAGCCGGCACCACGCGTGACAGAATAACTCAAAAATTCAAGCTTCACGGATACGAAATTTTACTTGTGGATACTGGCGGAGTTCAACATGGCGAATTGGAAAATATTGAAGCGAAAGTTCAGCTACAGGCGAAACATGCCATAGAAGAAGCAGATTTAATTTTATTTGTTGTGGATATAAGCCAGGAATTAACGGCTGATGATTTTTCCGCAGCAGATACCTTGAGAAAATCGAAAAAACCGATAATTTTGGCGGCGAATAAAAGCGACAATAAAAGTCTTGAGGAAAATGTTTATAATTTTTACGAACTCGGATTTGGCGACCCGATGCAAATATCGGCAATTCATACTATGGGAATCGAGAAATTGAAAGATAAAATATTTTCCACGCTGAAGGTGTTCGCTCCGCGAACATCTCTCACTACTAGCCCCGCCTTCGGCGGGGTGTCGGAAATTGAAATTAAAAATGACTCTGCAAATCCAAATATATGTATTCTGGGGAAGCCGAATGTCGGAAAATCTTCTCTTGTAAACGCTCTTCTGGGTTCGGAAAAAGTAATAGTGTCGGAAATTCCGGGCACAACGCGTGATATTGTGGACATCGAAATAACTTACAACGACAAAACATACAATTTGATAGATACCGCAGGCCTGAAAAAGCCGGGTCAAATTAAAAGAGGCATCGAAAAATTCAGCTCGATCAGATGTCTTGGAGCTATAACAAAATCGGACGTAGTAGTTCTTTTGATTGATTCTCAAACCGGCATCACAAATCAGGACTGCCACATCGCACAAAAAGTGCTTGAAAACAAAAAAGGCTTGATACTGGCGGTAAACAAAACCGACTTGATTGAAAGCGAAGAAGAAAAAGACAGAATGTTAATGAGGTTAAAAAGGAAATTTGAATTTGTGCCATGGGCACCTGTCGTATTGATTTCAGCGAAAGATAAAGAAAATATTTTCGAGATTTTTTCTCTTACTGAAAAAATATTAATCGAACAAAACAAAAGAATCTCAACAAACGAACTGAACAGTTTTCTGCAAAAAATAACCAGAAAACACCTGCCGGCAAGCGCAAAATTCAAGAAACCAAAATTTCTTTACGCCACACAGGTTGAAACATCTCCACCGAAATTTGTACTATTTTTCAAACATCCGGAAAATCTGCATTTTTCATACCCAAGATATTTGGAAAACGAAATCAGGAAAGAATACGGCTTTATAGGGACAGCGATAAACTTAAAATTCAAAGGAAAAGTTGCTGTCAAACAATCTTAAAAAACCTCTCGCCGGTTAATTTCGCATCATTTCCGTACGTTTTAATCCATTTGTTTTTATATTCGGTTCTCCTATCAATATTGTGAAATTTTAAAACATGGTCATTTACCAGCAAACTGGACTGCTCTCCGGCAATTTCCATCTTCCCGTGTGCTCTTTTCTGCTGCCATTTGCGAAGTTTATCTTCAATAAAATTTCCGAAAACACCATCAAGCAAAATCTCAAAAAGCGGGGTTATAAAACTTTTTTCATACACTACCTTGCTTCTATCAATTTTAAAATCTCTGTTTTTTTCAAAATATCTGCGCGCCCAATCGTTCGCCGAAATAAATTCTCTCGACACCCCGTCATCAATTAAAGGTAAAATACTTTTAATCCAAAAAGCGAGATAAATATCTTTATCAATTGCTATATTTTTTAGATTAAGAGCGCTGTCATCCACAAAAAAACTTAAACAAAACCGTCCTGCAATTTTATTTCCATGCCGTCTCGCGCCGAAAACATGGAAAAGAAAAGTAACAAAAGTTCTTACGGTAAAAAGCCGCCCCTTATCGGCAATAATAAACAAATCAATATCGCTTCCGCTACCCACTTTGCCGAAAGCCAAATTATTGCAGACAGCAGCCATTCTCAAAAAAGGAACAAATTTCAAAAACCAAGCATAACGATTAACTTTCTTCCATAATTTTTTTTCTGTTTCATCCATATTTGAAGTATACTACAAACAAAGCTTCTTCAAAGAAAATAACTCATGCCGGATAAAAAAAATATTAAAAGAATTTTGGGGAATCTCCCGCATAATCCGGGTATCTATAAAATGATGGATAAAGACGGGAAAATTATCTATATCGGAAAAGCCAAAGATTTAAACAAAAGAATAAGGCAGTATTTTCAAAAAAATTACGAACATTCCACGCGCACGAAAAAAATGAAAGAAAACACGGAAGACATAAAAATCACGGTAGTGGATAGCGACCTTGAAGCCGTAATTCTCGAACACAACCTGATGAAAGAGTTTAAACCGAAATATAATGTTGTGATGAAAGATGACAAAAATTACGTATATATAAAAATTACAAATGAAGATTTTCCGCGCATTCAAATAGTGAGGAGAGTTGAAAAAGATAATGCAAAATATATCGGTCCAAAAACGGCCGCGCACAAAGTTGAAGACACGTTAAGAATTTTAAAAAACATCCTTCTTTTCAGACATTGCGGACTGGACATAAAATTTACGGATACACCCACGCACATCGTTGAAGTAAGCAAAAAAACAATAAAATACCCGTGCCTCGATTTCTACACGAACAGATGCGTAGGTCCATGCATAGGGAAATGTACTCCGGAAGAATATAAAAAAATAATAACTGACATGGAAAATTTTTTTGCGGGAAGAGCGGACGAAATATTCAAAACATTGCGCGAACAAATGAATAATTATGCGGAAATACGCAATTTTGAAAAAGCGGCAAAAATAAGGGATAAAATAAAAAAACTTGAAGATATTCTGGAAAAACAAAAAGTTTCCGATCCGAATCAGGAAGACAAGGACATAATAAATTATTGTGTGACACAGGGAAAAGCGTATTTTAATCTTTTTCAGATACGCGGGGGAAAACTAATCGGACAGGAAAATTTTACACTATCAGCGTTGGATGCAGATGAAAATTCTCAAAATCAGGAAATCCTTGAAGAATTTTTAAAGCAATATTACTGCCTTGCGACAGACATCCCAAAAGAAATTTTAATACCACACAATCTGGAAAACGAGCAAGAAATTAAAAACTTTGTAGATAAAATTGCAAATAAAAAAATTCTCTTTTTAGTTCCAAAACAGGGGATAAAAAACAGGCTCCTTGATATGAGCTTAAACAACGCAAGAATATTTGCCGACAGACAAAAATTTTCATGGCGCACACAAGACGATTTAACCGAAAAAGCCGCAAAAGATTTGAAAAAATTACTAGGATTAAAAAACGATTTAAAAAGAATAGAATGTTACGACATTTCACACTTAAGCGGCACAGAAACGGTCGGTTCAATGATAGTCTTCTCACAAGGAGTCCCAAAACCATCCCATTACAGAAAATTCAAATTGCGCACAATAGAAAACAAACCGGATGACTATAAATCCATGGAAGAATTATTGACCCGCAGATTTTCAAAAATCGCGCTCCAAGTCCAGCAAAAGGATTATGAATTTAGGTTATCGGCTAAAAAAGACAAAAAATTCATCGAAAAAAACAACAAAGTGGATCTCGAAAAAACCGACAGAGATTTTTACATCCTCAAAAAAAATAAAAAACAACTTGGATTTATTGCGATAAAACACCATTCGGAAAAAGTTTCCGAATTGAGAAATTTGTGGGTGCTGAAAAGCGAACGCGGCAAAAAACTTGGTTATAAGCTGATAAATGAAGCTGTAAAAAAATCAAAAACAAAGCGCATTTACGCAATTTGCAGAGAAAATCTTAAAGATTATTATATGATGACAGGATTTGAAGATATTAAAAAAATACCTGAAGAACTTAACGAAAGATACTCATACTGCAGAAAAAAATATGGAAATATGATTTGCCTTTTATACGACAAAAATAAACACAAACCGGACGAATCCTTCAGTAAAATTCCGGATTTGACGGTAATAGACGGCGGAAAAGGACAGCTTTCCGTTGCCAACAAGGTTTTTGCACAATTCAAACTGGATATTCCCCATATTGCGCTGGCAAAAGAAATGGAGGAAATTTTTGTGGATAACAAAGCGGATTCGATAAAACTCCCGTCAAATAACGAAGCTTTAAAACTCATTCAAAGAGCGCGAAACGAAGCTCACAGATTTGCCATAAGCTTTAACCAACAGCTCCGATCAAAAAAAATGTTTGCCGCAGGCGAAACATAATTTTTTCATGGATTCCCTAGCTGAAATATTTGACTTCACACCCGCTTAAAACCTCGTTAACCAACTTTTCTACATCAATTTTCTTCTCATATCCAAGCACATTTCTGACATTCGCCTTAAGTTCGGGAGTTTTTGGAGCAAACATCGTACAGGTATCTTTGCACGGAAGCATGGAAATATCATGAGTCCCAATTTTCCGGGCAATTTTAATAATATCCTCCTTGTCAAAACTTATGAGAGGAGTAAAAATCGGCACACTAGAAACCTCCTGAATCACAAAAATATTTTCAGGAGTTTGAGAAGCGACTTGCCCGTAGTTATCGCCTGTTACAAGCCCTTTTGCCTTCTCTTTTTTACAAATTTCCTCGGCAATTCTAATCATAATTCTTCTGTAAAGCACAGTTCGAATTTTTGCGGGAACGTCCAAATTAGTGGCAATTTCCCTCTGTACCTTTCCATAAGGGACAAGATAAAGTTTTGTATCAAATTGATATCCGCTCAAAATCTTCACCAAATCTTCAACCTGCTCCACTTCTTCTTTTCCAGTGTAAGGATATCCGTGGAAATGAACAAATATAACACGCGCACCGCGCCGCATCATTTGATATGCAGCTACAGGCGAATCAAACCCGGCAGAAAGCAAAGAAACAAGCTTACTTTGGCTGTTTGAAGGAAGCCCGCCCGCTCCCGCATATTTTTTAAACGAAAAATAACCGTAATCATCAAAAAACTCCACATCCGCAACAAATTCAGGCTCGGTTAAATTCACTTTTATATCAAGACCTTTATCTATCAAAATAGCGCCAAGATCACGCTCCATCTCAAAGGATTTATAAGGAAGAATCATCGACCTCTTCACCTTAACTCTAAAACTTTTAGGTTTTTTAGAAACGTCAAAGACATACTTCGGAAGATTTTCCCATATCTGATTCCCAAGCTTTTTTGCATCAACAAATCCTTCATACACGAATTTAAAATTTTTAATGCCGAAGATTTTTTGGAGCACATTTGAATATTCCAATTCATCAAAATTATCGGGAAGACCGATCATAAACCTCTTCAAAACATGTATGACAGAAAAAGTTTTTCTGAATTTCTTCTCCAGCCTTATTTTCAAAGCATGCCTAAGCTTACTTAAAAAATAAGAAGTATTACCCAGCTTAAGCCCGATTTCACTGTAATGAACAATCAAAAAACGTTTCATGAGCCCCATCTTAGAAGATTTGATGGCAGTATAGCAAAAGAATTGCTAAAATCTGCATGCTTTTCTAACATGGAGAAATGAATATAAAAGATCTTTTCAAGAAGAAACGCCCTATAATAATGGGAATATTAAATGTAACTCCCGATTCATTCAGCGATGGGGGAAAATTCAATACTATAGAAAAAGCGGTAAAAAGAGCCAAACAAATAGAAAGTGAAGGCGCCAATATCATTGATATCGGAGGAGAATCCACAGGTCCGAATTCCCAAAATGTCTCGCTGGAAGAAGAATTAAAACGCGTAATACCGGTCATAAAACGCATAAGGAAATTCAGTAGACTGCCTATTTCCATAGATACATATAAATCAGAGGTTGCCGCACAGGCTTTGGATGCCGGCGCAAATATTATTAACGATGTCACCGCACTTCGCGGAGACAAAAATATGGCAAAAATCGTATCCAAGTATAAGTGTCCGATAATTTTAATGTACTCAAAAGACAAAACCCCGCGCACAACAAAAGAAAAAGTCGAATACAAAGACATCTTAAAAACAATTAAAACATTTTTAAAAAACAGGATAAAATACGCCGAAAAACAAGGCGTAAAAAAATCCCAAATAATAATAGACCCGGGAATGGGAGCTTTTATAAGCGGCATCCCAAAATACAGCTTTGAAATAATAGCAAAGCTTAAAGAACTAAAAGAACTCGGACTCCCAATTTTAATCGGGATATCGCGAAAATCTTTCCTTGGAAGCGACTCCAAAGGAGTTGCTAATAAAAGCAGTCCGGCTACAGCCGGACACCTTGGAAGCGAAATCGAAACACGGGATTCAAAAAGCGCAACCTTATCCGCTATTGCATATCTTAATGGAGCGGATATAATCAGGACCCACAACATAAAAGCACAACGAGAATGCCTAAAATGGAACTAAGTTCTACATTTCATTTCGCCGCTTCGCATTTTCTCACTCAATATCATGGGAAATGCGAGCACATGCATGGTCATAATTACAAATTGATTGTTACGATAGAAGGAGAAATAAAATCCAATGGTATGATCTTGGATTTCAAAAAAATTAAAGAAATTGTAGAAGAAAAAATTCTCGAAAAACTGGATCACACTCATTTGAACAATCTTATAGAAAATCCATCTGCTGAAAATATAGTGGTATGGATATGGGAAAACTTGAAAAATTCACTTCCTCTTAAGCGGCTTACACTTTATGAAACAGACGACTATTTCTGCCAGTATGAAGGTAAATAACGTATTTTACATAGGACTTGGGTCAAATTTGGGAGATAGAAAAACAAATCTTTCTACGGCAATAAAATTCATAAAAACTTTTGCCAAAATCATAAAAAAATCTTCAATTTACGAAACAGAACCAGTCGGATACAAAAAGCAAAATAATTTCTTAAACATGGTGGCTTCAGTTTCAACAAAATTTGCTCCTATCGAACTAACTGAAAAATTAAGAAAAATAGAAAAAAACATGGGCAGAACAAGAAGAATAAAAAACGGTCCGCGTACGATTGATATCGACATTTTGCTTTGCAATAAAGAAATAATAGATCTAAGATCTCTCAAGATTCCGCATCCGAGAATGCATAAAAGAAATTTTGTTCTAACACCTTTAAGTGAAATAGCGCCGAATTCAATCCACCCAAAATATAAAAAAAATATAAGAACTCTACTTTCATCGCTCAAAAATCCCGAAAAAATAACTCTATGGACCAAAAAAAAATAGAAAAACTGGCAAAAGAATTATTGAAAGAAATAGGGGAAAATCCGAACAGGGAAGGATTGGAAAAAACGCCCGAGCGCATAGCCAAATCTTTTTTAAAGATTTTTGGAGGATACAGCCAGACCGTGCCAAACATCCTTACAAAATTCGACGGAGAAAACTACGATGAAATGATAATCTGCAAAGACATAGATTTTTATTCCACATGCGAACATCACATGCAACCGTTTTTCGGTAAAATTTCTATAGGATACATTCCGGACAAAAAAATAGTCGGTATTTCAAAACTTCCTCGGATAGTGGAACTTTTTTCCCGCAGGCTTCAAAATCAGGAAAGATTAACAACACAGATAGCGGACACTTTAAATAAACTTCTAAAACCAAAGGGAGTGGGCGTGGTAGTTAAAGCTCAACATCTCTGTATGATGGCTAGGGGAGTGGAAAAGCAAAATACCATAATGATCACATCTTCTTGCAAAGGTTTGTTCAAAAATAATTCCAAAACAAGAGACGAATTTTTAAGATTGATCGAATGATCTTAATAATAGATAATTACGACTCTTTCACATACAATCTATATCAGCAAATAGAGTCGCTGGGCAAAAAAACTGTTGTTTTTCAGCATGACAAAATTACTTTAAACCAAATAGAAAAACTCAATCCGGAGAGCATTATAATTTCACCCGGTCCGGGACGACCGAATGACAGCAAAATCTCCTTAAAAGTTGTACAAAAATTTTATACAAAATATCCTATTCTAGGAGTATGCCTCGGCCATGAATGTATTGGACAAATTTTTGGTTCACAAATAGTGCATGCAAAGAAAATAATGCACGGAAAAGTATCAAAAATTTACCACTGCGGGACAAATATTTTCAAAAATCTCAAAAATCCGTTCAAAGTAGCTCGCTACCATTCTCTAATCTTAAATAGTGTACCGAAAGATTTCACATTAACAGCATGGACAGAGGATAAAGAAATTATGGCGATAAAGCACGATAAATATCCGGTTTTTGGTGTTCAATTCCATCCGGAATCATTTTTAACAGAAGAAGGGAAAAAACTAATGTACAATTTTCTATTCAACACCTCTAAAGACATCAGATGAAAAATATTTGCATCATATATTCGGCAATCACAAATAAAGGAATAATAGCTTTCAATCCAAAAGCAGAATTCTCAGGAAACAACATGGAATCTTTCAAGAAATTCGCAAAAAAACATAAAAAATGCAAACTCATCGGATACATTTCATATGATACAGCCTACAAACTTCACAACATAAAAAAAACAGCGAAAAATGACTTAAAACTGCCCGAAATTTACTTTCTG
This sequence comes from Candidatus Peregrinibacteria bacterium RIFCSPLOWO2_01_FULL_39_12, assembly GCA_001787455.1. Taxonomy (GTDB): domain Bacteria; phylum Patescibacteriota; class Gracilibacteria; order UBA1369; family LOWO2-01-FULL-3; genus 2-01-FULL-39-12. Next base: position 11,924 of record MFXA01000035.1, read on the forward strand.
GCATTCGATAAATATAAAAATACAAATTTAAAAGAAATAAAATCCTTACTGATCGAAAACACTAGGACTAATAAGCAAAAACAAAAAACGCGACAAACAATTTTTAAACCAACAGCGCCTCTTCGTGAATATAAAACATCCTATAAAAAAATAAAAAAATACATAAAAGAAGGGGATATCTATCAAATAAATCTTACTCACAGGCTGGAGGCTCAAACAAATATTCCGTCAAAACAACTATTTTTAAATATTATAAGAGATAACCCGGTTGATTTTCTTACATACATTGAAGGAGATAATTTTGAGATATTAAGCGCTTCTCCGGAACGTTTCATACAAATAAAAAACAAAAAAATTGAAACGTGTCCGATAAAAGGTACACGCCCGCGAGGAGAAACATATAAAAAAGACAAAGAATTAAAACGTGAATTGATAAAAAACGAAAAAGAAGAGGCGGAACTAAACATGATCACAGATCTTTTAAGAAACGACATGGGGCGAGTGTGCGAAATAGGATCCGTAAAAGTTACCGGAAAACGCATAATAAAAAAATGCTCGACAGTATGGCACACATTCAGTAGAATAATCGGCAAAATAAAACCAAACATAACTGAGCTGGAAGCGTTAATTTCAATGCTTCCGGGAGGCTCAATAACGGGCTGTCCCAAAAAACGGGCAATAGAAATAATAGATGAACTGGAGCCTAAAACAAGAAGCGTTTACACGGGAGTAATGGGATATATAGATCCAACAGGCAACTCCGAAGAAGTTGCTAATAAAAAACCGTCCGCCTGCGGCGGACACCCAAACCAAAATTTAGACTTCTCAATTGCCATTCGCACAATAATCAAAAAAGGAGGGAAATTATATCTCCAAGTCGGAGGAGGAATAGTTGTAGATTCAAAAGAAGAAACGGAATATCAAGAAACTTTGGATAAAGCAAAATCCTTCTTTGGGATATTTAGATAGGAAATTTGCTTCGCAAATTTCTGGTGCCCGAGGAGGGACTTGAACCCTCACGATGTTGCCATCACGGGATTTTGAGTCCCGCGCGTCTACCAGTTCCGCCACCCGGGCAAAAGGCAACAAAACAAAATTATCAGACTTAAGAAAAAATGACAATTGCTAAAAACTCGAAAATTGCTAACAATGTATGGGAACATCTAAAAAACCCTATCGAATCTTACAAAAAATATTATGTTTTGTGACGAATTAAAATTGAAAATCATTGCAGGAAAAGGTGGAAACGGCAGCGCAAGTTTTCGCAGAGAAAAATATGTTCCGACGGGAGGTCCGGACGGCGGTGATGGAGGAAAAGGCGGCAGTATAATCATAAAAACCAACAGAAATCTAAATACACTTGGTAATCTTGCAAACCAAAAGCTGTATCATGCAGAAAACGGCGGCAACGGATTGAAAAAAAAGATGAGCGGAAAAAATGCGGAAGATTTAATATTGGAAGTTCCGGTGGGAACAATGGTTTTTTTGGGAGATAAATCAATGCTTATATCGGACATGAATAGTGAAAATCTCCAAGCAACAGTAGCCAAAGGCGGAAAAGGAGGATTCGGGAACACGCATTTTGTGAGTTCCACTCATCAAGCGCCACATTTTGCAGAAACAGGGGAACCGGGAGAAGAAAAAGAAATAATTCTTGAACTGAAATTGGTGGCGGAGATAGGGATAATAGGGCTTCCTTCCGCAGGGAAATCAACTCTTATTTCAATAATAAGCAACGCACGACCGCGTATTGCCGCATATCCGTTCACAACGCTCATTCCAAATCTGGGAGTGGTAAATATGTCGTCATTTGGGGGCTCAAAAGAAGATACATTCGTAGTCGCCGATATGCCGGGGCTTATCGAAAACGCAAGCAAAGGGAAAGGCTTGGGACATCAATTTTTGAAACACATTACAAGAACAAAATTATTGGTTCACATACTGGATTCATATCTGGAAGGACTGGATAAAAATTATAAAATTATCAGGAATGAACTCAAGAATTTCGATAAAGAACTGGCAAAACGGGATGAAATTATCGTCTTGAATAAAATTGATATTTTAGATGAAAACACACTGAAAAATAAAATAAAAGAACTTAAGAAAATCACAAAAACACGCCAAATATTTTCAATCTCCGGATTAACTAAAAAAGGCTTAAAACCATTAATGTTCGAAATCTTTAAAAAGCTGAAAGAAATTAAACGAAAAGAAGCGGTAAAAACTCTAAAAAAACCTGCTGAAACAATTCCTGTTTTCAAACCGCACTTGGATAAAGTACAATTCGAAATAGATAAAATAATACGCAAAAAAGATCACAAAATTTTCCGCATCACAGGTCGTCGCATAGAACAGCTTATATTAATGACAGATATAAAAAATCCGGAAGGACTTGAACGCATATATCATTTTATTGAAAAAATGGGGGTAAGAAAAACGATTGAACATTACGGAGCAACTTACGGAGATATAATAAAAATTAAAGGAAAAGACATTCCATACAGAAAATGAAAATTGTAGCAGGACTTGGAAATATAGGTGAAAAATACGAAAAAACACGCCACAACGCGGGATTTATGGCGATAGACAGTTTTGTTGATGAACTCAAGAAAACCGGAACCGATATAAGCTGGAAAGAAGACAAAAAATTGGGGGCACTGATAATAAAAACAACTTATAAATCCATTCCTGTTTTATTGGTAAAACCTACTACATTCATGAATTTATCGGGAGAAGCGATCTCTAAAATTCTTAATTTCTTCAAAGAAACACCGGAAAATCTTACTGTAATTTATGATGATATAGATCTTCCGCTTGGAAATATAAGAGTAAGAAAGGAAGGATCCGCAGGAACACACAACGGAATGCGTTCAATAATACAGCATCTTCAAACGGAAAAAATTCCAAGAATAAGGATAGGAACTGAAAGCAGGGGGACATTAAGCCCTCAAGAACAGGATTTACACAGCTTTGTACTTACAAAATTCAATAAGGAAGAACAAAAGTTGATTTGGGAAGCGGTTAAAGAAGCGGTAAAAGAACTTAAGAAAATATTAATTTCAGCTTGACGGTACTATGCTTTTTCTCTATATTCCATAAGTCAAATTTTAAAACAAGCGACACCTATAAACTTATGTTTGCGATAATAGAAACATCCGGGAAACAATACATGGCGGAACAAGGGAAAACCTTGGAGATAGACCTTATTCAGGATAAAGAAGGCTCAACCATTACAATAGACAAAGTGCTTTTAATCAGTGGAAGCGGACTTCCGAAAATAGGAGTACCGTTTATTGAAGGAGCTTGTGTTACCGCAAAAGTTTTAAGCCATGGCAAAGGAGGAAAAGTAAGAACATTAAAATTTATTCCGAAAAAAAGACACACTAAAAGAAGAGGATACCGAGCGGATTTAACAACAATTGAGATTATAGAAATTAAGGAAGTTGTGGAAACACCAAAAGCAAAACCGACTGTCGAAACAAAACCTGTAAAAGAAGCGTCAGCAAAAAAAGTAACAGTTAAAAAACCTGCAGTAAGACGCGTAGCTAAAAAAACAGAAAAGAAAGTAGCTTAAGCCAATTTTTCAAGAACATCCTTAAGATCATCACTCAACTCAGCCAGTACAGAAACGGTCTTTTTTGTTTTCGGGGATATAAAAGAAATTTCGTGCGCATGTAAGAACTGTCTTCTTAAACCAAACTTTTTTTCAAACACCGCATTTATTTTTTTCTTCCCGTAAGTCGAATCCATAATGACAGGATGCCCAATAGCAGACATATGAACCCTAATTTGATGAGTTCTCCCGGTTTCAATCTTTACTTCAATCAAACTCGCCATAATGCCATTTGCCACATTGAATTCCTTAACAACTTTATATTGAGAAACAGCTTTTCTTCCAAATTCTTCAGATTGAACCCACATTTTTTTTCTGTCATTCAAATTTCTGCCTATTGGTGAATCAATAATACCCTCGGGATATTTAAGCTTCCCAAAAACAAGCGCAAAATAAATTTTATGAATTTTCCTTTCTTTAAATTGTTTTATAAGATTTTCGCGACCTTTTAAAGTTTTTGCAATAATTAGTACTCCGGAAGTATCTTTATCCAATCTATGCACAATACCGGGTCTGTCAGATTCATGAAGCCCTTTGCTTATCTTATGCAAAACCGCATCGGAAATGGTTTTTCCGGCATATTTTCCGTTTTCCCCGGGATGGACAACAATTCCTGCAGGCTTGTCTATAACCATGCAGTCGGCATCTTCATATAGAATTTTTAAATCAGTTTTTTCCATCCAGCGAATAATATATTAAATATCAATTTTTATCACGCTTAACATTCTTATACATCCCACACACCACATCAAAAATCATCTTCTGCATATTGGCAATTTTTTGATCTTGAATCAAAACACCATATTCAGCGCCTTTATCCAAATGAATGATAGCAACCTTGTCATCATAAATATTCATCTGGTGGTCAAACAAACCGAAACAATCGGAAGAATCCACATATAAAATATCAGTCATACCCGAAGGAGAATTTTCATAATTTTCATCAAAAAATTTATGCACTTCCTTGGTATCGGGAACTATCGCCCTTAAAAGAATTTTTCTGCTCGAAATTCTGAAATTTTTATAATTTATCAAGAAATCTTTAAATCCAGCCTTGAGCCATTTATGAAGACACAAATAAGCGCAAAACTCGCCCTTGGCACTCAAAGCATCGTACATAACATACTTTACACCTTCAATTCCGTCATGGTAGCCGACAACAGGTTTCTTAAAATCATAAAAACCTTTCAGCTCCCTAAATTTAGGTATTAAAGAAAGGATTTCATCTCTGTAATAACTAAACACCCTGCATTGACTGTCCACATATCCGACAAGACAATTGGGATCATTCGCTGTAAAAAAACTTACACCCCCGTTTTTACAAGATGAAACAAGCCCTTTTTTCTCAAGAGATTTTAAAATGGAATATGTGGTGGTTCTGTTCAATTTGGCTCTTTTTGCAATTACACTAACACCTTGATGACCGATACTTAAAAGCTCGGCATAAACCTTAGCCTCTCCGGGAGTTAATCCTATCTCCACTAATTTCTCCTCAATCATAAGAGACAATTTATATATAAGAGTATAAATATAAAACCATCTGCCACGATGTCAACAATACGAATAGTTTCTTTCTCGAAAAAAAGAGAAAAATCATTGTTAAAAACATTCATTTCCGTCTACAATTAGGCCATCCAATCTAATAAAAATTATAAAATGACTATAGATATAAAAACATTGCTTGGAAGGGGAGTAATAGATGTAATTGTAAAGGAAGATTTGGAACAGAAATTAAAATCCGGCAAAAAACTGAAAGTAAAACTTGGGATA
>MFXA01000036.1:0-2887 GCA_001787455.1 Candidatus Peregrinibacteria bacterium RIFCSPLOWO2_01_FULL_39_12
AAACCAGCGGCATATCTGCACCAGCACAAACAGCCAAACCAACAACTCCAGCCGCACCAAAAACCCCAGCCCAACCCGCTTACATCCCTACATCACAAGCATCCGGTCCATCACGCGGAACAAGAACAACCCCGGTAACAACCCATACATCTACAAGAGTTGCCGAAGGCATGCGTTAAGAACATGCTGAAAAACATGGTTACTCACATACAACGCAACCAGATTTTGACTCCATAAAAAAACCGGCGGATAATCAAACCAATGTTTGACATCTCAACTTGCAAAAAACGCAACCTTCTCACTCAAAAAATCCGCGACTTTTTCACTAAAAACGGTTTTTTGGAAGTGGAAACTCCAATAATGACACCAATCCCGGGGATGGAACCGCATCTGAATCCTTTTGAAATAAAACTAACACTTCCATCAATCTACAAAACAACCACCCACAACCAATTCATCACAAAAAATAATCCACAAAAACCAGCTCTTCAAAAATCTGTCACAAAGTCCAATCTGCCACCAGCAATCACTCTATACTTAAACACTTCCCCCGAACTCCAAATGAAAAAATTGCTTGGAGCGGGATTCGGTAATATTTTTAACATCACAAAAGTTTTCAGGAACGGCGAAATTGGCGGAGACTTACACAATCCCGAATTTACAATGCTTGAATGGTATAGAACCGGAGCCACCTACACGGATTTAATGAAAGATTGTGAAAATTTAATCCTGTCACTGACCGACAAACTCCTAACCTACCAATCCCAAACAATCAACCTCACTCCCCCATGGCCGCGACTATCCACAAATCAACTTTTTCAAAAATATTGCAAAATCGACCTGCTAAAAAATTGCACATTCCAAAAATTTAAAAAAACCGCAACCGAAAAACATTTCGACACAAAAAACTGCAAAGACTGGGACGATATCTATTTTAAAATTTTTCTAAATCACATAGAACCGAACTTGCCTAAGAATAAACCGATTTTCATATACGACTACCCGTCAACTCAAGCCGCACTTGCAAGAAAATCAAACAAAAATCCATTTTTTGCGGAACGCTTTGAGCTTTATATCGCAGGCATAGAACTCGCGAACGCATTTTCCGAACTTATCAACCCGAATGAACAAAGGAAAAGACTTAAAGAAGAACAACTTCTCCGCAAAAAATTAAATAAAACGGTTTTCAGCATTGACGAAGAATTTTTATCCGGTCTCGCCTCAATCAAAAAACCATGCGCGGGAATAGCGATGGGCATAGACAGGTTGTTCATGCTGTTAACAAACAAAAAAAACATTGAAGAAGTATTGCTTTTCCCTTTGAATAAAATGCTTAATAATTTATAATTCCAGACATGAGCCCGGCTGAAAGACGGGCGAATGTCCTAGCCAATAAAAGTTTTGCGCTAGCAAAACACCTTATCCCACCAATCCTACAGTATACAAAAACCTTAAAACTTTTAATCAACAATCAATGACAACAACAACAGACCTTCGCCAAGGAATAGCAATATTATTCAAAGATCAGCCATGGCTTATAACAACCGCCCAATTTGTCAGCCCGGGAAAAGGATCGGCGTTCACCAGGGCGAAATTAAAGAATTTAAAAACCGATCAGGTGGTTGAACATACATTTAAATCGGGAGAAGCCTTGGAACTCGTGGATGTTTTAAGATCAAAATGCCAATATCTATACAACGACGGCGAAGGCTATCACTTCATGAATAACGACAATTACGAACAATTTTCGCTCCAAAAATCAGTCATTGAAGATTCCATAAAATTCTTGACTGAAAACACAGAATGCTACGCATTATATATTGAAAACGTACCAGTCAGCATTCAACTCCCTACAAAAATGGATTTTAAAGTAATAAGCGCCCCACCCGGAGTAAAAGGCGACACCGCAACGGGCGGCGCAAAAGAATGTACGATTGAAACGGGAGCAATTATAAGGACGCCATTATTCATAAAAGAAGGAGACGTAATAAAAGTAAACACTGAAGACGGAAGTTACGTAAGCAAAGGATAAAGAAATCCAAGAAGCCTAACAAAAATCACAAATGCTCGATGTTAAATACATAATTGAAGATCCGGAACGCATAAAAAAAGGTATCGCAAAAAAACACTCCAAAGCGGACATAGACAAGCTCGTTAAACTTTATGAAAAAAGGAAAGAAGCCTTGTTAAAAATCGAGTCTTTGCGTGCGCGCCAAAACGAAGTTTCAAAAGAAATTCCAAAGGCAAAAGATAAAGCAAAACTTATAGAAGAAATGAGCAGTGTGAAAGAAGAGCTTAAAAAACTCGAACCGGAAATTGGAAAAACCGAACAGCAAATTGATGAAATTGCGCTTTTAGTTCCAAATCCGACCCTTGATTCCGTCCCCGAAGGAGAAGGCGACGAAGGCAATAAAGTTATAAAAACTCACGGCAAAAAACCGACTTTCGACTTCACTCCAAAAGACCACATTGAGCTTGGAAAACATTTAAATATTATAGATATTGAAAGAGCTGTCCGCGCATCCGGCACACGATTTTATTATCTGAAAAACGAAGCGGTCCTGCTTGAATTTGCTTTAGTGCAACACATAATGCACAAGCTGGTATCAAAAGGATTTTCACCGATAATCCCGCCGGTTTTGGTAAAAGAAGAAGCGATGCTTGCAACAGGATTTTTCCCGGCAGACAGAAACGAAATTTACCACGTTAATCCGAAAAGCGAATCAAATCCCGATGGCGATGATTTGTTTTTGGTGGGCACAGCCGAAGTACCGCTAAACATGATTCACTACACGGAAATTCTTGAAGAAGAAAAACTTCCTTTAAGATACTGCGGATTCTCAAGCTGTTTCCGCAGAGAAGCGGGTTCTTACGGGAAAGATACGGC
>MFXA01000036.1:2973-6211 GCA_001787455.1 Candidatus Peregrinibacteria bacterium RIFCSPLOWO2_01_FULL_39_12
TCCGCGAAACGGAAGAAGAAATTATGCAGGAATTGGGCTTCCATTATCAGATTGTAAACATTTGCGGAGGCGACTTGGGCGCTCCTGCGGCAAAAAAATACGATATTGAAGTATGGATACCCACACAAAACCGTTTCCGCGAATTGACCTCATGTTCAAATTGCACGGATTTCCAGGCAAGAAGAAGCCACATCCGCTACAAAAACAAAAAAGGACAAAACCTGTACGTCCACACATTAAACGGCACAGCAATGGCGATGGCGCGAACACTCGTGGCCATTCTCGAAAATTACCAGAACAAAGACGGCTCTGTAACCATTCCGGAAATTCTACAGCCATACCTTGGCGGACGCACAAAAATCGGATAAAAAAATTGTAACCGCACCGCTTTTATGATAGGATATACAGAGTTAAAAAAATAAACATGATACTTCTTTCCTCAGAATCACTTAAAGGATACGGATTAAACCGCATCTTTGAGCTTACAAAAGCCGCAGAATACGACGGCATCGATTTAAGTGTTGATTTCGGCGAATTCGATACATGTAACGCCGAATACATCAAAAAACTTGTTCAGGAATACAGCTTGCCGGTACACGCTGTATCAGCTCCCCAGCAAGTGGCGAATAAAAAAATCCAGGACATAGTCGCAATGGCAAAAGAGATCGGAGCAAAAGTTGTAATTTTACAGCCTCCAAAAATCCTCGAATTCAAACTTACAAGCTGGATTAAAAACGACATCCCAAAACTGCGTGAAAAATATTTCATGTCAATCGCGCTGGAAAACGCTCCCGCAGGAACACTTTTAGGATTTATTCCGGAACATGCATTGGGAAGCGCTCAGGATTTAAAAGAGTTTAAGCACGTTTGCTTGGATACAGCCAGAATTGGAGAACAAAGAAAAGACCTCATGCGCGCATACACATACCTGAAACAATATCTCGTGCATATTCATCTTTCAAATTTATATCATGGGAAAAAATATGCTCCTCCGCAGGAAGGGATCATGCCGCTCGAGAGTTTTTTAACAAAACTTAAACAGGACAGATACCCTGGAGCGATTTCAATGAAAATTCTTCCAAAACATCTTCATGCGGGAACGGACGAAGAAGTTATCGAAGAACTGAAAAAAGCAAAAAAATACTACGACAAATACTATACGGCTGTACAGCCAACTCCGGTAAAAGGGGAAGAAAAAACTGAGGAATAAGCAATCTTCAGAACTGCTACAACGCAAGGAGAAAATGGCGAAGTCGACACGGCAGTGTAGTAATTTTTAACAGTTCCCTAAAAAAGACTTTTAAAAGGACATCCGCTCATCCCTACGCAAAGATCAGGATCATCTCCAATAAGCTCCTCATCCTCATCATATATATCATCATTCTCAGAAAGATACATATCAATAAAATCCGCTACAACAGCTTTAGCTGCAGGCCCAAGGCTAACACAAAGCTCGGTTAATTCACGAAACAACTGTTTCCTCTTCTTAATAGGCGAAACCACAGTATAAATAAGCATTCTAGTCAGGACAACAAACCTATCAATATCTTTTACCTCTTTAGATTCTCTGCCATGTTTCTCTTCTAAAATGGATAAAATGTCAGGATACCTCCTACCCGAGAATTCATTTTTAGAAAGATATTCTTCAGAATTAAAAACAAAAATACCACCAACAGAATACATTTCTTCAGGCAGATCATATTTACCCGCAACAACAACCTTCCATGGACTTGAATATCCTCTTTCAACCCAAACCAAAATATCCCCATCAACATCATCAGGACAAAAATTTTCTAATCCCGACCAATTAATAATTACATCAGTCTCTTCATATATCAACTTACAAACTTCATTAATAAGATCATCACCATCGCTATCAGCCTGACCTACATCAATTACAAAAAAATTAATTCTGCCACTTCTATCAATAGCATTAGCCAACTCCCTAACAGCGTTCATTACATCATTATCGAAAAGCGCTCTAGCATCGGACATCTCCTCATCCAAATCATCTCTCCCCCCAGCAACAACTTCCATCCGCCTTTTTCCTTCATGCTTTCCATCCATAAATTAAAAATTATTTTAGGAGGGAATTATCTAAAAATTTCACAGCCTTGTCAATCAAAATACTTTCCCTGAAGGAATCATTCCAATCAACACAAGAACCGCGATAATAGCAGGAATATGCAGCATATAAATAAGAAGCGACTGTCTCCCTATCGCAAAAAAAATCTTTAAAACAAACCCAAAAACAGCCCCGCCAAAAATAAAATTTCTCAAACCCTCAAAAACAAAACCACCAACCTTTTCAATATAAAAAATCCTGCCGATAAATATTCCCATTGCCGCAAAACCAATCCAAGGGAAAATAGGAAAATAATCCAGGGATACAGCCCCATTGCCGCAAACAGGTAAAATCAACGAACTGCAATCCTTCAAAACATACCCGAGAGCAAACAAAAAAACGGCAAACACAAAACTGATCAACTTACTTCCTGCAAAAAACGCCAAAATAAAAATACTGAATGCGATTAAATGCAAAATTCCAAATCTGACATAGATGTCGGGAACAACAAAAAAAGTTACCAAGCTTACAATCAAAGCGCAAACGGCAACAACAAAAGCCCTTTTCCACTGACGAAAAACAGCCGACCACCTATTCCCAGTTTTCATAAAAGCTTTTTGAAAAGATATCGCCATCGAAATCCCGACAAGCAAAAGAAAACTGACCCTCACAAAATCACCAAAAATCTCAAAAAAACCGCCCCTCATCTCATTTTTTACAACCCCGTAAAAATCCAAAATAAAAAACGCATGAAAAACAATCATAAGTACAACCGAAATCCCACGCCACAAGTCTATTTCAGGAAACCTCTTGAAATCAACTTTTGAAGAAATACTCATGTCCTTAATATACTCATAAAGAAGGATAATTCCATTTTAAAATTACATGAATTGCAAAATTAGATTCAAAGCTTATGGCAGCCATGTTGAAGACAATCGCGAGACTTCGCGGCCATGGACCCGGCCGTAGGACGGGGAGCGAAGCCGAGCGCTTAGCGAAGCTTTGCTCGGAGGGCAAAGCAAGCGTGTCTGAAACGTGGCTACCATAAGCCAATGTTAAAAATTTCGCAATTCATGTAAAAATCCGCTTGACTTTTCACGGATTATAAATAAAATAACCCTCGCTATCTAAAAATATGGATAAGTTGTGGTCAGATAGCGCATATTAATTATC
>MFXA01000037.1:0-1289 GCA_001787455.1 Candidatus Peregrinibacteria bacterium RIFCSPLOWO2_01_FULL_39_12
ATAATTGAAGAAAGCGGACATTTTTTGTAATCAATTGAAACCAGAGGCAGTTCGTTGTATCCCATGATTCCTTTCAGTTTGCCTTCGGCGGCTTCGCGCATAACTTTGTTGACTTCTTCTTTTGTGGTTTTTTTGCCGACTACGCACACTAAATCTACTAAAGATACTGTTGGAGTTGGAACGCGTACCGCCAGTCCGTTCAATTTTCCTTTAAGTTCGGGAAGTACAAGTCCCACAGCTTTTGCGGCGCCTGTTGTTGTTGGAATCATTGAAAGTGCGGCGGCTCGTGCGCGGCGCAGGTCTTTGTGAGGAAGATCGAGTATGCGCTGGTCGTTTGTGTAGGAATGTAAAGTTGTCATCAATCCTTTAACTATGCCGAAATTTTCATGCAGAACTTTGGCGAATGGCGCAAGGCAGTTTGTCGTACAGGAAGCGTTTGAGATAATGTTGTGTTTGACCGGATCGTATTGGTCGTCGTTTACGCCTAAAACTATGGTAAAGTCCATTCCGTCTCCGGGTGCGGTTACAATTACCTTTTTGGCTCCGGCTTTGATGTGTTTTTCTGCTCCGTCGCGTTTGGTAAAAGCTCCTGTTGATTCGATCACAATATCCGCTTTTATATCTTTCCATGGCAATTTTTCGGGGTCTTTTTCCGCAAACACTTTGTATTCTTTTCCTTCCACTATGAGGCTGCCGTTTTTTGCTTGTATATCTTTTTCAAGCGTTCCGTAATTTGAATCATATTTTAAAAGATGAGCCAGTGTGGGAGCATCTGTTAAATCGTTTATGGCAACTATATCAAAATAATTTTTTTCCAGATTGATGTGAAAAACTTGGCGGCCTATTCTTCCAAAGCCGTTTATCGCCACTTTTGGTTTCATATTGAATTAAGTTAGGAGATGAAAGTCGTTAGGCAGTATAGGAGGTTTTTGGAAAAATCACTAGGGACATGCTAAAAAAGAGTCAGCTACTGCGTTAAAGACAAAAATTTGATCCTCATGTACTGATTACGCTTTTTTAGCATGTCCCCATCGATCAAATTGGTATTTCAACAATTTTCGCTTTGCGTTATTATTATGGCTGTGGTAAAAGAAATCCTTAGTTTTAACCAATATAAATATGAGTATTGATTCAAATGTGTCTTGCGGTGCTGATAGTGGTAAGGGTGTGGAACAACAATTTTCGAAGGTTGTTGTAATTAGTGAGCCTGGATATTATAGGATAGGGGATGGTGTCCATACTTTAAAGTGCTTAAATCAGCAGGTGGTCATTGTTTCTGCTAGTGCAAC
>MFXA01000037.1:1313-3302 GCA_001787455.1 Candidatus Peregrinibacteria bacterium RIFCSPLOWO2_01_FULL_39_12
GCCTTCCTGCGGAAAATCCGAAGATGCTCAATGGATATGGGTTGGTCAGAAGATGCTTGCAGATGGTCCCTTGCGACTTGAGGTTTCTTGTATGGAAGATGGTCAGCCCGATCAGCTCCTTGTGAGAGATGCGGAAAAGGAAAAATCTGTGGCTGATATGCTGGCAGGGACGCGGCGAGGTGTTGCGACTCAAGCTGATACTGTACTTGCGCAAGCTTATCTTAGAGACTAATCTTTCCTTATGGAAATAGTCTATATTCATGATCATGGAGCGGCTGAAAGCGTTGTGCAGGTTTTGCGGTCCGGTGGAGTTGTGATGCATCCTACAGAAACTTGTTATGGGCTTGCCGCTGATGTTTTTAATAAAGAAGTGCTTGATAAAGTTTATAAAATCAAGCAAATGTCTTTAGATAAACCTGTGAGTATTTTGGTTGATAGTTTGGAAATGGCGCAAAAATGCGGGAATTTTTCGGAAAAAGCTTTGGAGTTGGCTAAAAAATATTGGCCGGGACCTTTGTCCATAGTTGTTCAAAAATCTAATTTTTTGCCTGATTTTTTGAATCCAGGGGAGAAATTTGTTTCCATCAGGTTCTCAGATTTGCCGTTTTGTACTGAGATGGTCAGGCTGTTAGGGCGTCCGGTAACAACTACAAGCGCAAATCGGACAGGTGAGCCTCAGTTGTATGAAGCTGATGGAGGGGGGTTGATTGGTGTGGATTTAGTTGTGGATGGGGGACGGATAGAAAAAAATAAGCCTTCTACGATTGTTAAAGTTGATGGGGATAAAGTTTCTATTTTGCGGCAGGGAGATATCTTCTTAGAAAATGAAGTTGAATAGTGAAGTTATTGACTCAACTCCCGCCGAAACAAGTATAGCGGCCAGCCCCACGCCTATTGATATCAGAAAGAGTGCTTTCCAATAATTTACTCCAAACAGGAACGCTACAATGGCTCCTCCCACACTGCCACTGCCGGGCATTGGGAATGCTACAAAGAGGATTAAAAATATTGCTCCAAACTTTCCAAAGTTTTTCGAGTGTTTCTTTCTGGTCTTATCAAAAAGCTTTGTGAAAAAAATATTTAGGCGTTGTGATTTTTTCATTACCCAAGTTGATAAGGGACCGAGAACCGCCAGCGCTATTGCTCCCGGTACGGTCATTCCCGGTATTGCGAATAGAAGAGTTGTAGGAAGGGAAAGTCCCATGCTTAATCCTATAGGGACTGCTATTTTGATATCGAATCCCGGAGTCATCGCACTGAAAAATACGATTAGTTCTTTAGTCAGCATTTTTTGGCGTTTAAAGGTGTTTGCTTGTCGCATATTTTGCGCTTTTGTTTGTTTTTGGTAAAGATGTTTTGTTTTTGGTGTTTTGGGTTAGCTGTATAAGTATGGAACTAAGTGGAGATAGAGGAAAAGACGATAAGTTTCATCTATTCCTTCTCGATAGATGAATAAAAAAAGTAGACAATAATATTATTTTTGTTCAACAGGAAAATCTGGCACAGATTTTTCCTTATCCTAAGCCGTTAGTTGGTTTCCATGCGGTGTCTTGTATAGTTTTTTTATGCTTTTTGGTGATTGGATTCTTGACGTAAACCTTATTTTTTCGTATCTTGATGCGGAGAATCGAAGTGTAAAAAAATTATACACATTCTGTGCACAAGTTTTGAACAGTAAGAGTCCTAAAAAATGAGAAATTCCTTTATTTCAAGCCAAATGGAGCATGTGTCCGTGCTTAAGAATAGTGTTCAAAAGTATTTAAATTTAAGAGCCGGAGATAAAGTTGTGGATGCTACGCTTGGATTGGGTGGACATGCTTTGGATATATTGAAATCTATAGGGGGAAAAGGGGTTTTGATTGTTTTTGAGCAGGATGAAAGGAATCTTGAAGAATCCAAGAAGAGACTTGAATCTTACAATCATCAAATTATTTATTTTCACGAGAATTTTCGTTACTTAAAAACAAGGGTTACTGGCAGACACGTAGC
>MFXA01000037.1:3332-20953 GCA_001787455.1 Candidatus Peregrinibacteria bacterium RIFCSPLOWO2_01_FULL_39_12
AGATAAAGTTTTGTTTGATTTGGGCATTTCTTCTCCACACGTGGACGATAAAGAGCGGGGATTTTCTTTTATGAGTGACGGACCTCTTGATATGAGGTTTGATCGAAGACAAAAGTTGACGGCGGCAGATGTGGTTAATACTTACCGCGAAGAGCATTTGTCCAAGATTTTTTTTGAATTTGGGGAGGAGCCTTTTGGGAGAAGGATAGCGCGAGGCATTTGCGAGAGGAGAAAAAATATAAATTTTAAATCAACTCTTGAACTTGCACAGTTTATTGAAGAAATATCTCCTGTGAATGTAAGAAAAAGACAAAAAATTCATCCCGCGACTAAAGTATTTCAGGCTTTAAGAATAGAAGTTAACAATGAGTTAGATTCTTTAAAAGAAGGGTTAAGGGGGGCGGCTTCACTTCTTCGTGTAGGGGGAAGAATAGTCGTTATATCTTATCACTCACTGGAAGATCGGATTGTGAAGCATTTTTTCAAAGATCTGATGAAGCCGCCCGCATCTTATGAAGAAAGTATTTATAAAACTTATAGCGATCCTTTTTTTGAAGCGTTAACTAAAAAACCAGTAATTCCATCTGAAGAAGAAATTCTCTCAAATCCACGGAGCAGAAGTGCAAAACTAAGAGCTTATATAAAACTGAAAGAGCTGAAAGAACCGGACAATCAAGATAGTCAGTAAAAAAATCAAATGTCACAGTTAATTCTCGCAAGAGGCAACACATATAGAAAAAATATTTTTAAAAGGTTTATTCCCGATATGGAAATAGGACCTTATTTTTTGGTGTTTTCCCTTATTATTTTCGTAATTTTGGTGACGGTGCTTACTCTTGTTTTTTCAACGAGACAAGTTACCAAGGGTTATGTTTTGAATAAACTTGAATCCGAACACGACAAGCTTATTAAACAAAGCGAGCAAAATGAGATGCAAATTTCCAAAGTTAGGGCTCTTAAATATATTGAAGATTCTACAAGAGTTAGAAGAATGACTCGTCCAGGCCAGATTGTGTTTATTGAAGAGGAAACCTCAATTGCTAGCAGATAGTAAAGGTAGCTTTAGTGACGACTCAGTCGAAAATAGCTTGCCTCCTGGCACTGCGTCAATTTTCAGCTGTCTTTGTACTCAGATAGAGTTGAATTTTTATTGAGTTTCCTTTATCTTATCTTACGATAGGCGTTTTTCTAACATTTTAAAGTATGAAAAAATCCAATATTTCCACTCATGGCATGTGTGAGGAGGGCGATTCAATGAAGTTTTTTAAATCTCAGCATTATTCTATCGGAGAGCTTGCAAGGCTTAGGTCTATTGTGCGTGCAAGCGGGACTACGATGATTCTTCCTTATGACCAGTTTATTGAGCATGATAATCGTCATGTTGATCCGAATCCCGATGCTGCGGATCCCGATTATATTTGTAAACTTGCTGTTGATGGTGGATATAATGCGATTGCAATACATTACGGTTTGGCTAAAAGATATTGGTCAAAGCTGATGGGAAAAGTTCCTCTTCTTCTTAAAATTAACGGAAAAACCTCTATTCCTTCGCAAAAAGCTCCTTTAAGCGTGCTTACTTCTTTTGTTGAAGATGGAGTTCGTCTTGGCGCTTCAGCTATCGGTTATACAATGTACTATGGATCTCCAAGACAAGATGAAGATTTGCCTCAGCTGGCGAAAGTAAGGGCGGAATGCGACAGGTTTGGAATGCCTTTAATTGTGTGGGCGTATCCAAGAGGTGAGGCTGTTGATGCAAAAGGCGGGAAAGATTGCAGTTATATGGTTGAATCGGCGGTTCGTATGGCGACCGAAATGGGCGCTTCCGTTATTAAAGCGAATCTTCCTACATCTGCGAAAGCCGGGTTTTTTGAGAATTCAGAAGTTCCCGAATATTACAGAAAACTTGAAAAAGAATTACAGGGATTAAGCGTAAAAGAGCAAAAATTTGAACGCGCAAAAAGAGTTGTTGCCGCTTCGCAGGGGATTCCCGTTATGTTTAGCGGCGGAGATAAAGTAAGTGATGAAGAATTGCTTGAAAATGTTAAGGCCGGGCTTGCCGGCGGATGTTTTGGGTTTATTTTCGGGCGGAATATGTGGAAGCGCGATTACAGCAAGGCAATTGAGTTGAGCCGCAAGTTTCAGTATATGCTGGATGAGAGGAAATAAATTTGTAATGCAAAATCCATGATAAAAATAGCGATTAACGGCTATGGCAGGATTGGCAGAGGATTGCACCGAAAAGTGATTGAGTCCGATGACGTTTCAGTTGTTGCAATTAACAGCGGTTCTAATGCCGAGTCACACGCGTATCTGCTTAAGCACGATTCTCTTTATGGTAAATGTAATGCCGATATTAAAGTCAGCGGAAGAGATTTGGTTGTGAATGGTAAGAAAATTGTCGTACACCAAATTGTGAATCCCAAAGATTTGGATTGGGCGAGTTATGATGTTGATGTTGTGGTTGAAAGCACCGGAAAATTTACGGAGATGAAAGATGTTAAGGGTCATCTTGCCGCCGGCGCAAAAAAAGTTCTTGTTACCGCTCCCTGCGGAGATGCTGGAATCCCGAATATTGTTATGGGGGTCAATGATGAAGAAGTGGACTTGGATAAATATAAAGTTCTTTCAAACGCTTCTTGTACAACCAATTGTTTGGCTCCCGTTATGAAAGTTTTAAATAATGAATTTGGTATTGAAAAGGCTTTTATTTCAACAATCCACGCTTTTACATACACGCAAAATCTTCTTGATAATTCAAATCCCGAAGATTTCAGGCGCGCAAGGGCAACTACCGAGTCCATAATTCCTACAACTACCGGAGCTATGAAAGCAATCTCAAAAGTTATTCCTTCGCTTGAAGGAAAGGTTGATGGAATGGCTTTTAGAGTGCCTGTCCCAACGGTTTCGTGTATTGAAGTTATGGCAAAATTAGGGAAGGATGTTTCTGCGGAAAAGGTAAATAAAGTGTTTAAGCATTACGAGTCCAACGAACTTAGCGGAATTTTAGGAACGACAAATGAGCCTCTTGTTTCCGTTGATTTTCGCGGGGATGAACGGTCGGCGATTGTTGATTTGCTTTGTACAAAGAGTTTAAGCGGCGGATATGTATACGTTATGGCATGGTATGACAACGAATGGGGATATATTTGCAGAGTGCTTGATTTAATTCGATGGATGAGTGTTAAGTAACAATTTTCACCATGTTGAAATTTGATGATTATTTACGGCAGATTGGTTGCGAGGAAGAACTTTCGGCTGTTTTGAAAAGTATCGTAGATTCTATTAAGGAAATATCAAAATCCATAAAAACTTCCGATACCGGGAAGGCCGGCAGTTTGAATGTATTTGGGGAGCAGCAGCTGGCTTTGGATATTTTTTCAAACAAAATTATAGAGAATCATCTTAAAAATAATCCACTTGTTGGGATTATCGCTTCCGAGGAGTTGCCTGACGAAATAAGGCTTGGAGATGGTGCGTATGGCGTGTGTTTCGATCCTTTGGATGGTTCGTCTTTGGTTGATGTAAATTTGGCGGTTGGGAGTATTTTTGGAATTTATAAAACTAAATCTTTTATTGGAATTAAGGGGGATGATATGTTGGCGGCGGTTGTTGCCGTTTATGGACCAAGAACCACTTTTGTAATAACTGTAAGAAAAGGAGTTCAAGAATTTGTTTTAAGTGATGAAGGGGATTTTATTTTATCCAAAGAAGATATTAAAGTTTCAGAAGGAAAAATGTTTGCTCCGGGGAATTTGAGGGCCTGCAAGTACAGGCAGGATTATTTTAATCTTGTTGTTTCATGGTGCAAAGATGAATATACACTAAGATATTCAGGAGGAATGGTTCCCGATATAAACCAAATTTTTATTAAGGGAAAAGGGATTTTTTCTTATCCCGGGTACGAAAAAGAGCCAAATGGTAAGTTGCGTCTGCTTTTTGAGTGCGGACCTGCGAGTCTTTTAATGGAGGAAGCTGGCGGGGCGGCTAGTGACGGCAAGGCAAGAATTTTATCAAAACCTGTTGCGAGTATAGATGCTCGAACGCCGATTTTTATCGGGAGTAAGGCAGAAGTGAAACGTTGCGAAGACTCTTTAGCATAATTTTCTAGTATCATCCACCATCTTCGCTTATAATTCATTAGGTTTTTATTCAATTATCTATTTTTGATGGCTTTTGACGACTTGAATAACAGAATGGATGAAATTGAGGATTTGGTGAAACTTGTTCAGGAGGGGGACTCGGATGCTTTTGCCAAACTTTATGATATTTTGATAAATCCTATTTATCGTTACGTATATTTTAAGGTTAATTCAAATGATGCCGAGGATTTGGTGGAAACGATTTTTTTGAAAGTTTGGGAAAATATCAGACAATATAGCTCTAAAAAGAAATCTTTTATCGCGTGGGTTTTTAGAATTGCGCATAATCTTGTTGTTGATTATTACAGGGGATTGTCCGATAAGGCGGTTACTGAATTGCCTTTTGATATTCCGGATCAGACAAGGGAGCATAATCCCATAAAGACTACTCAAAGATCGCTGGATAAGGAAATTCTTAAAATTGCTTTGAGCAAAATTAGCGGTAAATACAGGGATATTATTGTCTATAAATTTATCAATGAATTATCCAATCAGGAAATAGCTGAAATACTTGGTAAAAGTGAGGGGAGTTTGAGAATTTTGCAGTTTAGGGCGCTCAAGGTGCTAAAAGATGTTCTTGGTGAGATGGGAATATCTTACTGATAAAGTGTTTTGCTTCGCAAAACTAGGACACTCGCCATGCTCGTGTCTGCGTAACACATAACAAAAATTAACGTTTAACAAGGTGTATGTCGGATCAAAGGGAAACAACAGAATTGGAGCAATTAGAAAAGCTCATTCTCAACATTAAGGGGCTGGAAATGGATGGTGATCGAAAAAACGCTTTAAAGGAGCGGGTTTTGATGAAAGTAGGTCGTGCACGAGGAGAAGAGCCTTCTACGTATTTCGGTTCTTTGATTATGGCGATACGAAAAGTTGTTTCATTGGTTAAATTGAATATGCGAGAAAAAGTGGTTTTGAAAGAGAGAATTTTTGCTCTTATGGATGAGAGTTCCCAAAGAAGATTTTTCTTCAGTAATTTCCTTGTTTTTAGCAGAAAACTTGCGAGCATTGCGATGATTTTTGTTCTGATTTTTGGATTTTTAACTTTCTGGACTGTTCAGACCGGAGTTGTCAGGGCTGCGACTTTTACCACACTGGATTCTTTTGACGGAATTGTGCTTATTAAGAGGGGACGCGGTTTTGTTCTTGCCAGAGATGGAATGAATTTGAAGGAAGGGGATAGAGTTGTTACGGCAAATTCATCAGGTGCTGTTATCAGGTATTTCGACGACAGCGTAAGCAGGCTGGCTTCCGATACTGATATTGTTATAAATAAACTGTATAATCCTGAGGATGCTTCAGTCAGTTCATATGTAGAAGTTTCTCTTAAGAATGGTACTGTCTGGTCAAAGGTTTTAAATTTGGTTGAAGAAAATTCTTCTTTTGTTGTTAAGGTTGCAAGCACTACCGCTTCTGCGAGGAGAGCGGCTTTTAATATTGAGCTTCACGGAGACATGGTTGAAGTGGGAGTTTTTAATCATACTGTTGATTTCAGCGCGGGCGAAAGCGTGGATAAGGTGATGAGTGGCGAGAAGATTGTCGTTAATGTTTCTTCAAATGATAGCGGGCAAAAAACGAAAATTAACGATAGAGAAAAACATGATAAGTGGGTGTCGTCCAATCTTGAAAGTGACAGACAATATGTCAACGAAGTTGAAGAAAGGTTTTTGGCTGCCAAATTAAATGCTCTTGGAATTGAAAAAACGTCCGATGTTTCTTTTGATAAATCTTTAGGCGAAAATACGGTGCTTCTTTTAACATTTGATAATGTAAAGCAGGCTCAAATTGAGCTCGATCTTGCTGAGAGAAATTTTATTGCGGCACAAGTTAAATTGACTGATGTTAATTTGACTGAAGAGGAGCGTGCAGGTGCCGAATCAAAATTTGACGAGTTTGGAAGAGAAATGCGTGAATTCTATCAATTGATTGACGATGTTTCCGCTACAGACAATGAATATGCGGATGAGCTTAGTACGTATGCTGAAGGGAAAATCATGGCTCATAAAAAGGATTTAAGCGTTGTACTACCTGATTCGCCTGTTTACAAGGCTCGTCAGATGGTTGATGATTTGGAATTTTTGGTTGCCGAAGATGATATGGAAATAGCTTCTATTAAAAATTCTCAGGCTGCGGAAAAATTGGCTGTGGCTGAAGAAGTTGTAGGCCGCGGAGACTTGGGATTGGCTTCTGAAGTTCTTGATGATTATAAAAATGATGTAACTGATGCTATTACAATGATCGATTCCTTAATCGAAGAGAGTGATGACAAAGAAAAACTTGTTGAAAATGTTACTGAAAATATTGGGCTTTTAGATACGGTTAGCGAATTATCTGTTGCTGTGGATGAGGTAAAAAGTGAAGTTGTTGAATTGGCGAAGGAAGCTGGGATGGAGGATGTTAATGGTGTTGTTCTTGAGCCTGTTGATGCTGGAAGCGAAGGTGATGAAAACGAAAATAGCAGTGATGGCGGTGGCGAAAGCGAAAACGGGAATAGTGATGAAATTGCAAATCCTGAGCCGAAGTCAGAACGTCTTATTGATGGACCTTTCGGGATAAAGATTAAAGGCGATAAGCCACTTTCTCCATTACTTCAGGAGATTGAGTAAGGGAACCTAGTAAAAAACGCGCTCTACTTCGTCAACTTCGTTGCTTCTTCCTCGCCGTACCAGATAGTACGGCTCGCTCAGAAGCTCCTTGTTTCCTCGTATTGCATCGTTTTTTACTAGGTTCCTAAGGGGGTTTTCAGCTGACATCAATTCAACACTCCCAGTAACCCTATGATTGTTCCGAATGCCGCAAAGATTGCTCCGATTATCCAAAAACGCATTACGATTGTCCATTCCTGCCAGCCGCATTTTTCAAAGTGATGATGAATGGGAGCTATCTTGAATACTTTTCTTTTGAAGAATTTTTTTGATGTGAGTTGTATTATTACGGAGAGGGCTTCTATCACAAATATGAATCCTATTATCGGAAGTATAAGTACTTGGTTTACAAGCATGGCTATAACTCCCAGCGTTGCTCCAAGCGCAAGTGAGCCTGTGTCTCCCATGTAAAATTTTGCCGGAGGGACATTAAACCACAGGAAAGCAAGATTTGCTCCGGAAATGACCGCACACAGCGCGGATAGGATAAGAAGACCTTTTGTATATGCGATTATTCCAAAAGCTCCAAATGCAAGAATCAGAAGTCCGCTTGCCAATCCGTCCAATCCGTCTGTGAAATTTACTGCGTTTGCCGTGGCTATAATTATAAAAATGAAGATTGGGATGTATAGCCAGCCGACATTCAGTTCTATTGCGTTGGGGAGAGGGATGGTTATGGAATTAAATCCAAGTTTGTTGTAGAACCACCATGCTCCAAGCGCTCCGAATACGGTTAGCCAAAGTAGTTTAAATTTTGCGCTTATGCCTTTGTTTTTGCCGATTCCGCGGACATTTATGTAGTCGTCGATCGCTCCTAAAATCCCGCATGTAACCAGTGTAAATAACGGAATCCATGTTTCTTTTCGATTAAAGAGAGAGTAGGTAATAATTCCGTATTTTTGCAGTACGATTGAGATTAAGACGACAATTATTATTACTCCCCAGACAAGCAGTCCTCCCATTGTTGGGGTGCCGCTTTTTTTGGCGTGCAAACTCGAGAAAATTTCCGCTTTTTCACCTGAAAGTGCTGTGTCTCTTATTTGTTTGCCGATTTTGTACTTGATTAATAAGTTGGTAAACCAAGGTGTCAGAGCCAAAGCTATCAGGAATGACAGCGTTCCTGATCCGACTATAAGAATCAAGTCTTTTGCTATTGGACTTAAATTTTCTAAAAACATGTTATTGCCATTTATATGCTCTAAAAACCCAGTCTATTAAAATCTTTGTTTCCGAAAATCTTGCCGGACTATTTAATACCACTGTTATAATTTCATTTCCAGTATCATTCTCGGCAATTGTAACCAAGCAAAGTCCTGCAAGTGGGGTTTTCCCTGTTTTTAAGCCTTTAACGTGAAGATAGCTGTTCAAAAGTTCGTTTGTTGATTTGAGTTTGTGAGTGAATTTTCCGTCTATAGATGTGACTTCCAACTCTTTTATTCCTGCAGTCTTTTTTATAAATTTGTTGTGATAGAGATATCTTGCCAAAATGGCGATGTCGTATGCCGAAGAGTAGTTTTTTGAACCGTCTAGTCCGATAGGGTTTGAGAAGTGAGTGTTGATTAGTCCCAGTTCCGAGGCTCGTTTGTTCATTTTCTCTACAAATGTATCTGTTGTTTTGGCGTTGTGTTCCGCCAATGCCACCGCTGCGTCATTTGCCGAATTTATTAAGGTGCCGTAAAGCAAATTTTCAACCGTTATTTGTTCTCCTGTGCGCAAATACATTGTGGATCCTTCAGTGCCGTTAGCATCGCTGTTTATTGTAACCACTTCATCCAGCTGATTTTCTTCAATAATTATTAGAACGGTCATTAGTTTTGTTATGCTTGCGATTTGAAGTCTTTCGTGAACATTTTTTTCGAATAATACTTCTCCGCTTGTAATGTCCATTGCCAAAGATGCTTTTGCTTCAATAACCGGTTTTATCATTTCGGGTTTTTTTATCGGACCGGCGGAATTTTTTTCCATTAAAGATGAAAATCCGGAGCTTGCTGTTTTGATGAAGTTTTCTTGATTTGGCAGAATCGCTACTGAATTTAAATCTGATTGCAGAGCGGAAATTATGTATAAAGTAAGTAAACTAGTCAGCATTGGTTTCTTCTGGTGTTAGTAAACGATAGTGTCCTATTGGCAACTTGCCGAGCGGTACTTCTCCTATTCGGATTCTTTGTAAGTATTTCACCGGGAGGTTAATGAAGGCAAACATTTTTCGTATTTGTCTGTTGCGTCCCTCGTGAATTATGATCTTTAGTGTTGTTTCGGTTTTGTTTCTTGAGATTATTAAAATTTTTGCTTTTGATGTTTTTTTGTTGTCGATTATTATACCGTTTTGGAGTTTTTGTTTTTCATCGTCGGTAAGAAGGCCGGTTATTTTGCAAAAATATTCTTTTTCACATTCAAATTTCGGGTGAGTGTGTTTGTTTATGTATTCTCCGTCGTTTGTAAGTATAAGCAAGCCTTCTGTGTCTACGTCCAGCCTTCCTACCGGTTTTAAGTTTTGGTTTTTCGGTATTAAATCCATTACGGTTTTTCTTCCGTGTTCATCTTTTCTTGTTGTAATAAAGCCTATTGGTTTGTTTAAAGCTAGGTATATGTGTTGGTATTTTTTGTTGATTATTTGGATTTTCTTCCCGTTGGCTTCTATAGTGATTTTGTCGTTTTCAGGATCAATATCTTTCCCAAGTTCTTTTAGGATGTGTCCGTTTAAAAAAACTGTTTCTTTTTTTATGAGTTCATCGGCTTTTCTTCTGGAAAATTCGCTGTTAAGCGCTATGAATTTGTTGATTCTCATAATTTAATTTGAGGTGGAAGGTGGTGCGGATGGCGGTTGTTCTGCGGTTGGTGTTGCCATTGTTTCTGCGGCGGCTGGTGCTTCGGTTGCGGCAGGGGTGCTTGGTATTGCTGCTGGAAGATAGTAAAAAGGATCTTTGATATATTTATCGGATTCTGTGTAGGAAGATCCGAGTTCTATCAATATGTCAGCTTCGGTATAGCCGTTTTCTATATATTCCTGAGGGAGGGTTGTACTTTCTTTTCCCGGAATTATTTTTTGAAGGAAGTTCATGGTTTCCGGTCTGGCATCTTGTTTGTAATAATAAGTTGTTTCGGTTATGTCTTTGCTTTTGGCATTTCCAAATCTTATTACGTCAAAACAGAATCTTTTTAAAATTTGTTTTGTTTCTCCTGCGGCGCCGTTACGTTTTGTGCCGTTTAGAATTTGTATTTTGCTATTTTCTACTGCAATTTTTGGGGAATTGAAATTTAAGTCGGAGTATAAATGAATAAAATTAAATCCGCCGGCTGGAAGGAGAATAAACATTCCGTTGTAAAATTCGCGGCTTGGTGTGTATAAAAATCCTCCGCATTGAGTTGGGTCGTCGTGGATCAGCTTGTGCAATATTTTGTCAGGGGAATAATCGCCTGCAATTGCGCCCAGGGTTAGTAATTCTTTCACCGTGATATTCGTTTCTATATTTTCTTTTACGGTGTCCAGAACTGCAGCGATTTTGTCTTTGCTGAGCAGTGTTTTTGTTTGCAGTGCTTTTTCTTTTACAGCGTAAATAATTTGCTGTTGTCTGTCGGCGCGGTCGAAGTCGGAGGTTGTTTTGCGGCTTCGGGCGTACTTTAAGGCAGTTTCTCCGTCTAAATGATGCTGTCCGGCAGGGAGTGAAAATGTTTCGTATAGGAATGTCCCGTCTTTTGGATAGTATGGATCGTAAATTGTTTCTTTTACATAGATATCGATTCCTCCTATCGCATCAACCAAGTCCTTAAATCCTGTAAAATCCAATTTTATCCAGTAATGAATTGGAATTCCCATTATTTCTTCTATTTTTTTTTGCATGTATGAAAGTCCTTTAGAAGAACTTTCGTAATATTTTTTTGCGTTAAAGTAAACTTCATTTATGCGTGAATTTCCGATTTCGGGATCTTTTACGTACAAGTCTCGCGGAATTGAAACCATTGTGATGAGGAGGCTTTCATTGTCTATACTTGCGACTATTATACTGTCCGTAAGATCGCTTCCCTCATGGGTTTCTCCGCCTGTTCCAAGCAGAAGAAAATTTGTGTGTCCATAAGCGTCTTTTTGCAATTCTTCACCGGCTATTTTAAGGAAAATTGTAAAATCAATACTGCCTATTGCTTTTATAATGCCTATAAATAAAAAGATGATGATCGCAAAAACTATTGCTATGCTCAGCTGGACTTTCCTTCTGCTTTTTTTAGAAGTTATTTCTTCTTCAGTTTCCGGTTCTTTTTTCTTTTCCTGAGGAATGTTTTTACGAATTTTTTTTGTTCTGAATTCTATCATTAAGGATTGTTTAATATAACTATTGTATGGATGTTTCCGGTTTTGTCTAATTGTAAGTTTGTTCCGATTAACTGCCATGTAATATCCAGCAAGTCTTGAGTTTCTTCCGTTAATATTGAATTTAAAATTTCATTCCATGTGTTGTAAATTCTTCCGATTGCCTGTGATGTCCCCGTGATGTTGTTGTTTGCTAGTGCTTCCTGAAATGTTTGATTACTTAAAGCTTTGTCTTCGTTTATGGCTTTGTTGTTTAAATATGTCGATGCGTCATTTAATTTGGTATCTTGCAAAAATGTTGGAAGACTGTTTGCCGTACGCTTTTTATTTATTTCCGTGAGAAGCTCGTTTTGGTAATTTGTTAAATTGGTTGATGTGATTTCAAAGGTTGAAAATTCTTGCACTATATATAAATATCCATCTTTTTCTTTTATGCCAAGGCCTACGCGTGTCCACTCCGGATCCAATATATTTTGTCTGTGAGTGCCGCTTCGGAGCAGACCGTAATGAGCTCCTTCGACAGACGTGTCTTTTGCAAGATTTTCGCTTATATATGTTTTTATCCCTGCGGCAAGCCGTCTGTCGTCCGGTGAAAGTCCTTTTGAATCTGTGTGGCTGAAGTAATTATTTGCGGCCATGTCTTCGGCGTGTCCTTGTGCGACTGAATCTAAGTCGTCGGTCATTACTACAGTTTGTAAATTATAAGTTTGACGTGTTTCGTTTATTAGAGCGAGTAGCGCTTCTCTTTGGTTTGTGATGTTGAATGTTCCTTCAAATTCTTTGCGTTCGTATAAGTCCAGGAAGTCTGGAATTAACGGAATATAATTTCCAATATATACAGGATGATTTAAGCTTGCTTCGCCATTTGCGTTTACTGTTTCAATAATATATCTGCCTGTAGATTTTGGCGTGTAAGAAAACGAGAAATTGCTGTTTGCCGGAATAAGTTTGTTTTCTACCACTCCTCCTGTTGTGAGCGTAACTTCCTCCACAAGACCATCGGGTTTTGTTACATAGGCATGTATTTTTGTTTTTATAAGTACGTCTCCCGTTATGGTGATTTTTTCCGGACTAGTGAAAATATCGGGGATTGATGTTGACGGTAATATTTCCTTTTCGTTTATAAAGTCAAAACTGTGTTCGATTGCATTGAATTTTTTTGATTCGGTAGAGTTGAAATTTGATCCGACTTGGAGCGGTTTTTCTGATGAGATGGTTGCGGTTTCCAGAAAATATGAAACCTCATCTTCTTTCATATATTTAAAGTCGCTGAATAGTATTGTAATTGAGTTCAAGTTTTGTCGTGATATGTAAGAAACTTTTTCTCCGTTTTGGGAGAATGTTAATTTTTTTAATGTTGAAGATGGGGAGTCAAATGAAACTGAAGTTGCGTCTTTTGAAAAAGTTATTTTGCTTAGAGTGGATGTGGCTGGTGGTGAATTGTTTGTGGATGCAGGTAAGTCTTTAAGCACTGAAACCGAAATTGCCTTGCTTGAGCCGCTTTCTCCCGGGATTATTCCCAAACTGTAATTTCCGCTTTGCCTAAAATGCACAGGTATTTCGAATTTATTATTTATTAGTTTTGCAGTGAAAGATTTTTTGTCTTCTGTTGTTGTGCCGTCCAAAATCACTGAGGCGTATTTGTCGTTTCCTACGGTAATTGTGCCTTTTATTATATAAACTTCGTTTTTGTAAAATGTGTTTGGAAGGGTGGATTCGAGGGAAATATTGTCGAAAAAATCTGTTGATACTGTATTGAAATCGACTGGAGTAAACTTAGGATCTGTTTCAGTTTCCTTTAATGTTGTGGTTTTTTCGGTACTGTCTTGGGGTTTTGGTGTTTCCTGTTTTACGGTGAGCGTTTCACTTTTGGCTGAGGCGTCGAGGGTTTCAGTTTTTTTCAATGTTCTGAATATTATTTCACTTATGCCTCCGCGCGTTATTTCATCCGAAGGGGAAAAATTAAGCCCTGTTTCTTCTAAAAAATTATGGTCTTTTGCGTATGCAACATAAGGTATGTACCACTCGTTGAGTGGTGTATCTGAAAACGGCTGATTCGCGGAGTATTGCGAGGCTTCCCAATTTTGAACTTTTGCGATTATTTTTAAAGCTTCGACTTTGTTAATGGCTTGTTCAGGTCTAAAGGTGTTATCCGTGTAGCCGTTTATCCAATTTTCCGCGTAAGCTTTTTTTAAATATTTGGCGTACCATGCGGTGTTGTCGGCATCTTTAAATGGAGTTGGCGGAGATATTGATAGTTTTATTTTCGATCCATCCAGTATGATTTTTAGAAATTCCGCTCGATTTATTGTGTTGTCCGGCTTGAATGATCCATCGTCGTAGCCGTTTAGTATCCCGTTTTCCTGAAGATATGTGATTGCTTCATAATTTTTGTGGGCTTCGCCCAAATCGGTGAATGCCGCCTCTGCCGTTGCGGTCATTATCGATAAAAATATTATCGGTAAAATCAACAATTTGGATATGAGTTTTTTCATAGGATTATATACTACTTTTTTTGTTTGGTTTGCGCAATTTAAGATTTTTTTAACTTTTTTTAAGAATTTTTTTAGCTTTGGTGGTTAGTATTTGTTTGTGGTCAGATATAAATTGTTTATTGTTTTCGCCTGTTCTTTTTTAGCCGGTATTGCGGCTGTTTCTTTTTATTCCGATGGCAATGTTTTTAGAACTGTTTTTGTTATAGGAGTACTGCTGTTTTTGTTTTTTAGAATTGTTTGGAAAGATGAATTTTTTGAGCCTTGTTTTATTGTTTTGATTTTAGGTTTTATTTTCGGGATTTTCAGATTTTTTATGAGTGCTGATCCTGATGTGAATTCTGTAACGACGGAAGGCGGTGGCTTTTTATTTAATTTTCTGCGTTCACTCAATTTGTCATTCAGTAAACAGCTGGCTACTGTTTTTAGTGAGCCCTACAATGGATTTATGTCCGGACTTCTTTTGGGTAATCGGAGTGAAATTTCGCCCGAGCTTATGCAGGATTTTAATACTGTCGGGTTAACGCATGTCATTGCAATTTCCGGTTATAATATTACTTTGGTTATTTCTATTGTATGCGGATTGTTCAGTTTTTTAAGCAGGAAGAAAAGAGTTATTTTTTCAATTATTTTTGTCGTTTGTTTTGTTATTTTCGTGGGATCATCCGCAAGCGTTGTTAGGGCGGCTGTTATGGGGATTATCGGGCTTGCTGCAGTGTATTTTGGTCGTGTTTATGTTGCTTCGGTTTCTTTAATCGCTTCCGCTTTTTTTATGAATTTGTGGAATCCGAGATTGCTTGTTGATGATGTGGGTTTTGAGTTGTCGGTTTTGGCTACTGCCGGACTTGTTTATGTGTCTGCTTTTATGAGCGAAAAATTTGTTAATAAATATTTTAAATTTTTGCCTGTGTTTGCCGGAATCAGGGAATCTTTTTCTATGACAATTTCCGCTCAAATTTTTGTTTTGCCTTTGATTTTGTTTTATTTTGGACGCTTAAGTTTGGTTTCTCCAATCGCAAATTTGATTGTGCTCCCTTTTATTCCGTGGATTATGCTTTTTGGATTTTTGGGCGGGATTGCCAATTTTGCCAGTGGTTGGCTTGGAGATTTTTTTGGTTTTACAGCCTATGTTTTGATGAAATTTATAATTTTTGTTATCGGGTTGTTTGCGAGTTTACCTTTCGCCGAACTTGGAATTGGGTGGTTTGGATTTTGGATGGCTGCTGCTTATTATTTTTTACTTTGGAGGTTTTTTATTTCTCGTATATAAAAATTTTGGATATTTTATTTTCTTTTGGAATTGTTTCTTTGGGAATCCATGTGCCTATGGAAAATGCGTATGAAACTATCTTAGTCCCTTTTTTTAATTCCTGATCGAATTTTTTTTGAAATTTGGCGAGAGTTTTTGGCATCATGTAGCATATGATTATATCGGCATCGCTTAGATTATGTCTTTGGAAATTTGATCTTATAATTTTACCTTTCCATTTGAAAATCCATTGCCGCAATTTTGCCAGAAAAAACACAAATGGATCCATTTCAAATCCCGTTGCTTTTGCGCCGTATTTTTTTTCCGCAAAATGTACGAATCTTCCATCTCCCGCGCCGATATCATACATTGTATCGCCTTTTTTTATTTTTGCGGCTTTTAAAACTTTATGTACGGCAGTCATAGGTGTTGGAACAAACGGTCCTCCTCCAAAAATTGTAATGTAGAATGATATTGTTAGAAGGATTGTGATTGTTACTACTATGAGTAAAAGAATTGTGCTAAATATCATGGTATTAATTTTATGCTCTTATTATATATGGTGTTTTTGCGTAAGCAAATCTCGCTACTCTCTCAATAGGGTTTGGCTACTTCAGGCTTTTTGTTTTAATTTTTCGTGGCGTTTTTTGTCTATAAGTTCTTTTGCTTTTCGTCTTGCAGCTATTTGGTTGTTTAGGTCGTACGGTTTTTCTTTAGAACCTTCTTGAGAAGGTGTTTTTGCTTGGACTTTATCTAAAGTTTTGTCTGTCAATTTTCTTTCTAATTCTTCCAGCTGTTCTTTGTGAATCACTTCGGCTTCTTTTGCGGAAATTATTCTTCCTGATTTGTCTTCCAAATTTACATGGCTGAAGCCTTCTTTTGTGTCGATTTTTGCCTGTTCTTCATATGTTTTTTCTTTGGCGTGGCGGAGATCTTCTTCATACATTCCATCTTCATCAAAATAGATGCTTTCAATTTCTTCTCCTGTTCCTTCTTCATCCAATACGTATTCTTCTCCCATTTGGCTGTAAGCATCTTCCGTTAGATCTTCTTCAATTGACCCTGTTTCAGTTTTATCCAATGATTCTATTTTTGCTCGTTCGTGGGCGTCTTCCTTGTTGTCGTGTCTTTGTGCGCTTATTTTTGCACCTTTGATATTCAATGTTTTTATTTGTTCTTCTTCTATCGATTCCTGCATTTCGGTATCTGATCCCACTATTTCTTCCATTTCGCGTTCAATCTCTTTCTCCGCAGAATCCTTACGTTTTTTCCCGCTGCCGAATTCCTTCATGTATCTTGCGGTTGTTTCCATCCAGAATAAAATTTTTGGATTGTCGGGATCTGTTTCATTATATTCAAGCAGGAGCTTCATGGCTTCCGCCGCCTGATTCCCGTTTAAAAGTTCCGTTACTGCGCTTACAGTTTCCTGTAGATGAGGAGCGTCTTCTTTTTGTTTTTCTTTATCACTGTCTTTTTTGGATTCTTTCACTCCCACTTTCTTTTTTAGCGCTTTTTCTCTTGATTGTTCCGCTGTTTGCTTTTCAATTTCCCTCCTAAGTTCTCCGTGTACTTTTTGTCTGGCCGTCCAACCTTCTTCATCGTACCTGTTTTGCCATTCCTGAATTTCTTCATCTGTGATTGATGAATTTATCCCTTTTAATTTTTTTGTGTCTGCTACGAACTGGTTTCGTCTTTCTTTATATGCGGCAAGATTTTTATGTTTTTCGCTTGTGGTTGTGGAAATCAAAAGTTCATATGCTTTTTTCAATGCTTTCAGGTCGCCCGGTTTATGATTTTCCGGATTTTTGAAGTTTTCTTCGTCTTCAAAAAATTCTTTGTATTTTTCCCGGGTTGATTCGGCAATTATATTTTGGCTTGCTGCTACGTCTATTTTAGCGTGGGCGGCTTTGATGGTAAGTTCTTTTTGCATTTTTTCTTTGTCTTCAGATTTTTCTACCAATCTTTCATGTTCCTTAAGCGCGGCTTGTTTTTCAATAAAATCGAGTTCCTCAAAGCTTCCCATCGCGGAAGCAAATCCTTCTTTGTTATCCCCGTAAATTTCTGCAAGGTCTCTTGCAAGGTCAGCTTCATTTTCCACTAAACGTTCCCAATGGATTACCGATTCTGTACGGGTTTGTATGTCATATTCTTTGTAGTCGGTAAGAATATGTCTTTTTGATTTCTCACTCATTTTTCTGATAGTGATGCCATTTACCGTTGTTCGTGAGTCGAGATGTACAAATGCTTCAGCTTCCTGTTTCGCTATATTTTTCGCTTGTAATAAATTTCTTTGGATTTCTTCCGGATTTTTCGCCATCAAATTTTCTTTCATCATCTTCCGTATTATTTTTTGAGAATAAAATCCAGTATCTTTAACTGTGTCAAAATGAGTTTCCATTTCTTCAATTGCTTTTCTGAAAGATTGTCTTTCGCTTAATCCTTCCTGCTTTATGTAATCCGATTCAAGAGGGCTGCTTATGCCATATTTTTTGAAGGTGGTTTCGAGTCGGAAAAATTCTGTTCTGCGCGGGGCAAGACCGTCTCTGTCGAAAGTTTCTTTCCCTTCAAGTCTTTTAATAATTTCTTTTAAGGCTTTTACGGTTGGTGTTTTTTGGCACTGTTCGCGGAACCATGCTTTGAATCCGTCTATTTCGCTTTCGCCGATGAACCTGCTGTTATCATTGCATATTTTGTCGAACTCTTTTTGATGTTCCAAAAGTTTTGGATCGTTTGGAGGAAGTGTTACGCTTTCTTCTTTTTCTTTTTTGGCGGCGTCTTCTTTCTCTT
>MFXA01000037.1:20992-26414 GCA_001787455.1 Candidatus Peregrinibacteria bacterium RIFCSPLOWO2_01_FULL_39_12
TTTCGGGACTTCTTTCATTCTCAAGTTCACGGCTAAATTCTTTAAATTCTTTTGTGCCGATTATATTTTGTCCATCTTTTGGTACGAAGACCATTGCTCTTAGTTTGGCTTCTGCATCCGCTTTAAGCTGGAGGCGCTTTGCCGCGAGTTTGGGAATTGAGGTTTCTTTTCTTTTTACTTGCTGAATTTCCTGTTCGGTTAAATAAGTTTCGGCTTCTTCCATCTTTAGTTTTTCTTCGAGGGATGGTTCTTCACCGGCTTCGTGTTGAAAGTCGTATTTTTGGGGTTCTGGTTCTGCCATAAAAATTGGTGGTCGGCCTGCGGTCGACCGGTTTTTATTAGCAGCCCGGTTGAGGCCGGGCTGCGTGTTATACCGAGCAGGCGGAGAATCCACAGCTTAGGCATAGTACACAGCCTTCTGCAATTTGTACCGAATTGCCGCATTCAGGACATTTTCGGCTTTTAATCACATCTTTTTTATTTAAACTTGCATGTTCTCTTGCTTCCATGACCGGAGGCGGAATTACTTCTTCAAAATTTTTCTCATTATTTTCTGCAACAATTATTTCCGGATTTTCCAACGGTGCGGCGATTTGATCTTCCTTTTCTTCTTTATGAAGATTCAAAACTTGTTCTTGTCTGCTGCCGTCACGGTAAACCGTGCATCCTTTTAGCCCGTGTTTCCATGCCATAATATACCCTTGTTTGACATCTTCGCGGGTTGCGCTGTGCGGAAAATTTATTGTTTTGCTGATGCTGTTATCAACGTATTCTTGAAATGTTGACTGCATTTTTATGTGGTCGTCTGCGGTTATATCCATTGCCGTTACATATATTTTTCTTATGTTTTCAGGAATTTCCGCTATGTTTTGAATTGATCCCGTTTTCCCGATTTGCTTGATGATTTCTTCATCCCAAAGACCAAGTTGTTTTAATGTTTTTTCAAGATGTTCGTTTATGTATATCAGTTTTTGTCCGTTTAGAACTTCTTTGTAATATGACAGTGCGAAGAAAGGTTCTACTCCCGAACTGCAGTCTACAAGCATTGAAATTGATCCGGTTGGAGCTATGGTTGTTAATGCGGCATTTCTTCTTTTTGTGTTTTTCCCTTTTGGTCCGTAAGCGCTTATTTCCCAATTTGGGAAACATCCTTTTTCTGCGGCTAATTTTTCCGAATATTTGTGCGCGGTTTCGTTTATCAATTTCATGACTTTTCTTGCAACAGCAAATCCTTCTTCCGAGTTGTATGCTATGCCTAGCTGATAAAGCATGTCTGCGAAGCCCATAATGCCCAGACCTACTCTTCTGTTATTCCTGAATGTTGTGTTCACTTTTGCTACAGGGAAATCGGTTAAATCGATAACGTTATCAAGCATGCGGACACACATTTCTGTTACATGGACTAATTTTTTTTCGTTGATTTCTCCGTTTTCCGTGAATTTTGCGAGATTTATTGAGCCGAGATTACAAACGTCTCCGTCGTGTAGCCATTGTTCGCCGCAAGGATTTGTGGATTCCAATCTTCCAAGTGCAGGAACAGGATTGCTTTTGTTTGCCGTGTCCGGGAAAAGTACTCCCGGTTCGCCGTTTCTCCATGCGGCATTTATTATTTTGTCCATTATTTCCGGTGCTGTGATTGTTTCTTCAATTGCTTCCACGAAAGCTCCTCTTTTATTTCTTAATATTCTGCGCGGTTTCATCTTTTTGTCTTTCCACGTGCAAAGCCAAGGTTCTTTTGAATTGTTTTTTACGGCTTCCATAAATTCGTCAGTAAGTCCTACTGAAAGATTGAAATTAACCAGAGAATTTTCTTCCCATTTTGCTTCGATAAATTCAAGAATATCCGGATGGTCTATCCTCATTACTCCCATATTTGCGCCGTGCCGGCCTTGTTGTTTTATGACTCCGAAACATTGATTGTATGCACGCAAAAATGATACAGGTCCCGATGCCGATCCTTGCGTTCTATGGGTTCTTGATCCTGCCGGGCGCAATAAATGCCAAGGGAATCCGAGCCCCGATCCTGCTTGTTGAAGCAGGGCGGCATCTCTTAGGCTTGAAAAAATTCCATCCATACTGTCTTCAAAATGCAAAACTATGCAATTTGAAACAAGCCGCAGTTTAGTGCCTGCATTTGCAATTGTTCTGCCTGCCGGCAAGAATT
The DNA here is from genome assembly GCA_001787455.1 of Candidatus Peregrinibacteria bacterium RIFCSPLOWO2_01_FULL_39_12. GTDB lineage: Bacteria > Patescibacteriota > Gracilibacteria > UBA1369 > LOWO2-01-FULL-3 > 2-01-FULL-39-12. The sequence continues at coordinate 23,157 of MFXA01000037.1, forward strand.
CAAAATTCGAGAGAATTTCTTTGAAATTTTCCTTGTATTGTTTAATTTCCGTTTCGGTTTTTCCGTAATTTACTTCTACGTTCGCAAGTGCTTGAGCTACTCTATCAAACATTTCCTCCGGTGATTCGCAAACATTGTCATCGTCGTCTCTTTGTAAATATTTTCCCGCTAAAACTTTTAATGCATTTGCGCTGAATGGAAGCTGTGTTGTTTTGCCTCCAAGAATTTCTTCCTGAGCGCTTCGTATTTTTTTGTGCTGTTCGCGGTAAAGAATGTAACTTTTTGCTGTTTTTGCATGACCGCCTTCTATAAGTATTTTTTCAACCAAATCTTGAATTTGTTCAACTGAAGGAACATTGTTTTCATCTTTGAAGAAAACTTCAAGCACTGCTGTAACCTGGTTTGAAATTTGATCCGCCAATTCTTTGTTTGTGCCTCCCACCGATTTTGCCGCGTTCCATATCGCTTCCGTGATTTTGTGCTGGTCGAATGCGGCAATTACACCGTTTCTTTTTCTGATTTTTTTGATGGGGGACATGGCGGTTTTTAGTTAAGGGGTTAATGAGGGGTCAGTCCTGCGGTCGGACTTTTTGTTGGCTAGGACACTTGCTATGCTTGTGTCCAGATGGGGGATTTTTCGTAAGAATGAGAGGAAAATTGGAGATGATATTAGGACACTCGCTATGCTCGTGTCTGCTATATGTAGTAGCCAAAATTAGCTGTATCTACAATCCCTAGTGGGTGCTTAGAATGATAGCAAAAAGTTTTTGGAGTGGAAAGCGGAAGTAATTAAATGGCGTTGACGGTCGGAATTTTTAAGTTCGTTGTCGTAATTTTTTTACGATTTCCGGCAGGGTTTTTAGTACGTATGCTACATCATTTTCAGTGTTTTGCCTGCCGAAGGAAAACCTTATGGTTCCGTGCAATGAATTTTGCGGAAGACCGATTGAGCAGAGTGTGGCGGAGGGTTTTTCTGTTCCCTCACTGCATGCGGCGCCGCTGCTTACATAAATTCCCGCTTCATCCATTTGGAGTAAAAGTTCCTGTCCGTTTATTTCTTTAAATGTGATGCTTGCGTTTGCAGGAAGGCGTTTATTGGACGACGGGGATGGTCCGTTTAAATATGTGTCCGGGATTGTTTTTAAGATTCCTTCAATGAGTTTGTCACGAAGGAGGATTAAGTGTGCGTTTCCTTTGTCTTTTTCTTCGCGGAGAATTTTCAAGGCTTCTGCAAATCCAACTATTCCCGGAACGTTGTGTGTGCCTGCGCGTAGTCCTTTTTCGTGCGAGCCGCCGAAGATTATCGGTTCTATTTTTATGCCTTGTTTTACGTAGAGGATGCCAATACCTTTTGGTCCGTGGATTTTGCTTCCGTTTAAAGTGAGCAAGCTTAAGTTTAATTCGTTTACGTCCAGGGGGTCCATTGCGGCGGCTTGGCAGGCGTCGGTGTGGAAAATTATTTTATGGTGTTGGCAGATTTTCCCGATTTCTTTTATTGGTTCGATGGTGCCTATTTCATTGTTTGCATACATGATAGAAACTAGGGTTGTTTGCGGAGTTATGGCTTTTTTGATGTCTTGAGGATTGATGAACCCTTCTTTGTCGGATGATACATGGGTGACTGAAAAGCCTTCTTTTTCGAGTTGTTCAAAAGGATTTCTGACGGCGGAATGTTCGATTGAGGAAGTGATTACGTGGATGTTTTGAGTTGTTGCTCTTGCCGTGCCTAAAATTGCGAGATTGTTTGCTTCCGTGGCTGTTCCGCAAAAAATTATTTCGGATGGACGGCAGTTTAAAATTTCTGCGATTGTTTCCCTTGCATTATCAATTGCTATAAGTGCATTTTTGCCTTTTGTATGCAGAGATTCAGGGTTGCCATATTCTTCGGAAAAATATGGGAGCATGGCTTTTAAGACGCGCGGGTCGGTTGGTGTTGTCGAGGCGTTGTCGAGATAAACTTGTGGTGTTGGCATGCCGATATCGTATTGATTTGTTGATTTTGCGTCAATTCGGAAAGTTTATGCGGGAATTTGTGGGTTGTTGAAAACAATTTATCGACACTTTTTTGAGTAAAAAATATATTGATTGTCTTAGGGATCTGCTATATAATTGCTATGTATTTACTAAACAATCTATCTATGGCTACGGTTTTTTTTAAGATTAATAATGTTCAGGAGAAAGAAATTAGAAAACTCATGGAAGAGGAAGGATACGCCAGCAAATCGGAATTTTTCAGGTTTCTTGTAAAATTTTTCAAGTATCATAAAACTCCTGAAGAAAAGCGTTTTGAGAAGACAACGCAGGAACTTGCCGCTATTTTGAAGGAACTCGAAAAGCAAGGTAAGCTTGGTTCATCTATAGATGAACAGCTTGAAGATGTATAAAATTGTTATTACCAGTTTTTTTAAAAAACAATTAAAAAGACTTGTTAGAAAAAATCAAATACTGAAAGTATCACTGAAGGGTGCTTTGGCTAATTTTAATAGAACGTTGGCTGTTTCAGTTGGTCATGGTGTTTATAAAATAAGGCTTCGTGGTGAGTGTAGAGGTAAATCAGGTGGTTACAGACTGTATGTTTTCGTTATTGAAGTTGAGAAAATTTTAGTTCCAATTGCGATTTATGCGAAAAACGAAAGAGAAAATATAACTTTAAATGAATTGAATGATCATCTTGAAATAACGAAAAATGAGATTCAGTGTCTCTTGTAAGTTTATAGCTGAATGGCTTTGCTAAGCCTAAAAATAGGGTAAAAAGTCTGTGCCACGCCAAAGGCGGGCAGGCGCACAGGCTTTCGATGGCGTTTTTTTGAATTGGTGGCTTGACTTAGTTATGTTTGTTGTTGCAATATGGGTGTCCGGAGGGTAGAAGAGGGATAAGGGTGTTTTTTTAGTGTAAAGGGTTTGTTCTTTGAAATTTTTGGCTGGCATTAAGGGGATTCTCTTTTGTGCGATTTAGTACTAAAAGATAATTTTACCGTTTGCTTAGGTTTTCTTAGGCAGATGGTTTCTAAATATCTTTAGTTGCTTGATTGTCAGGGAGTTCGCTTCTGTGTCAGTCAATGTGATCAGGTTAGTTTGGGTTCATTGAGAGGAATGAAGCGTGGGATGGTCCTGCGCAGAGTTCTTCTCTTGTTATGGAGGTGCGCTATGTCTGAGAAGGAGCTTGTGCCCGCCGAGGAGCCCGCCACCGAGGGGCAGGTCGCGCCCGCCGCCGCGACCGAGCCCGCGACCGAGCCCGCGACCGAGCCCGCGACCGAG
>MFXA01000038.1:0-6007 GCA_001787455.1 Candidatus Peregrinibacteria bacterium RIFCSPLOWO2_01_FULL_39_12
AGAAGAGTTTGTAAATTTCCCCTATATCCCCAGCTCCCATAGTTACAATTACATCGAATTTTTTGTGATTTTTTTTGATGTATTGTGCGGTTTTTTCCATGCTAATACCGTTTTGTACGCAAGAATGGTGTTTTTTTATAACCTTTACCAGCTCGTCCACTGAAATTACTTTTAATCCTTTTCCGTAGTCGCGGGCATCGTAAATATCCGGAATAATAATTTCATTTACCGCATAAAAAGATTTTCCAAATTCTTCCAAGAAAATTTTTGTTCTGCTGTATTGGTGAGGCTGGTAAACACACAATATTTTGGCTTCAGGATGCGTTTCCCGTATTGCCGACAAAGTTGACCTTACTTCCGTTGGATGATGCCCGTAGTCATCAATAAAAATCGTATGCGGGAATTTCGTTTTCTTATATTCCATTCTGCGCCAGCTTCCATGATAGTTTTTTAATGATTTTTTAATTTTTTCAATCGGTACTTTCAGCTCTACCGCAGTGGCAGCCGCCAATGAAGCGTTTTTCAAATTGAATTTCCCGTGGATTCCCGGACGAATGTTTATTTTTTCTTTACTTTTACCGCTTATCCTTTTTACTTTTAAATTGCTAGCCTTTGGCGTAACACGAACCGCCTGACTGCTGAATCTGTCATCCTCATCTATTATAACCGTTCCATTTTTTTTGATTTTTCCTATTAACTGCTTAAATGCTTTTTTATAATCCTGAATGTTTTTATAGTAGTCCAAATGATCCGCTTCTATATTTGTAATCACCAAAATATCCGGTTCAAAATTCAAAAAAGATCTTTTATATTCGCACGCTTCAATAATAAGCAAATCGCTTTTTCCCACTCTGTAATTTTGATTCTTAAATTCTTTCAGTTTAGTGCCAATTACAACCGTCGGATCGAGTTTTGCATTTGCCGCTATAAGCGAAATCATTGCTGTAGTAGTGGATTTCCCATGCGCTCCGGCAACTGCAATCGTGAAGTGTTTTTTCGTTAATTCTCCAAGCGCTTGCGGATAAGACAAACATTTTATTTTAAGATTTTTCGCCTTTTTCATCTCCGGATTCGTGTCCGGGATTGCAGGAGAATAAATAATCAGCTGATGTTTTTTGTTTACATTTTTTTCGCTGTGACCGATTGAAATCTTAATTTTTTTTAATCTTAAAGATTCCGTTATTTCGGTTTTTACCAAATCCGATCCGGAAATTATTTTTCCTTTTTCTCTCAATATTTGCGCCAAACTGGATGTTCCGATTCCTCCGATGCCAACAAAGTGTATGAATTTCGCTTTATCTATAATCATGTCCGAATTTTAGCGTAATTGCTTTGAAAAATAAACTATGTTAAATTCGTCATAGCCTAATTTTCTTTATGTCCTCACGTTTTTCCCATACATCGAGCTTAACTAAAATTATTATCATAGTTGAGTTTGTTCTTGTGAGTTATCTCTTATATTCCTTAACCAAAAACGTATATAACAGCTATAAAGTTGATAAGTATATTGAATCTTTTGAGAAGGAAAATTCTTTGATAGAGATGGAGAATAAGCAGAAAAATGAGGATTATTTGTATTTTACATCCGAGGAATATATAGATAAAATCGCCAAACAAAATTTAGGGCTGGTTAACCATGGCGAAGAAGTGATAATACTTGCTTCTGCAGGTGTTAATGAGAAAACCGATCCGAGTGAAGATTTGTCCGGTGAATTTGCGAAAGATTCCAAGGCTTCCAATTTTGAGCAGTGGTTCAAGTTTTTCTTTGAAGATTGATCTTGTGTGGTTTTTGTAAAGATTGACTTTAGAGATGGGTTAGCTTATTTTCTTTTGGTAATGACGCGGGGTAGAGCAGTGGCAGCTCGTCGGGCTCATAACCCGGAGGTCGGCGGTTCGAATCCGCCCCCCGCAACCAAAGACACGGAGCGAGTGTAACGAGCGGAGTGTCTCTTATAAATTAAAATCGGTCGCCTAAGGCGACCACAATATCCCAGTCCGGCTAAGTCCGGAGACACATTATCATCTCGGCAGGGTAGCTCAGTTGGTGAGAGCGTCGGATTCATAACCCGGAGGTCGGGAGTTCGAATCTCCCCCCTGCCACCACAGAATTTTTGCCTCGCAAAATTTCCTTATTTACTCACAGGTTCTTTTTGCTGAGCGACAGGCTGAGCTGATGATGGTGAAGCTTGGATTGGCGGAGGAGGCGGAAGCGGCTGTTGAACTGCTGGCATGTTCGGCATAGCCGGCATTCCTGCAGGCATTGCTCCACCTAAAATTTGCGCCATAGCGTTGCCTTCCGGCGGCGCAGACATATTCGGCTGTGACGGAAGCATACTGATATCGACAGGCGGAGCTTCAAAATCAATTCCAACTCTGGCTGAAATTTCTTCTTCAACAAATTTGCGTTTTCTTCCATATTTTAATCCCGAATATTCCTGAACAATCTTGGATATTTTTGGATTTTGCTTGCTCGTATCCCAAACTGTGGCAACCGAAAACGGACGCGATGTTGTATTGTTGATATTTAATTTAATGTACATTTTATAATTTGAAATTCCTATTACGTCCTGTTCCGTTAAAAGCGGCGCGTATTCTTTTGCCAAGTACTCGGCATCATCGGCTCCCACTTTAAATGAACACAGTGTTCCTACGTTGCCGAACACTGCATCCCTGATTTGTGTTGATGTTACGCCAAATTTGGTTACAACCAGCTGATTGATGTACTGATGCGCCATTATCAAATTCAAATGATATTTTCTCGCTTCGGAAAGGATTGAACAAAAACTGTCTGTCGCAAAATTCTGGAACTCATCAACATACAGAAAAAAATCTCTTCTTTTTTCTTCAGGAATATCAGTGCGGCTCATAGCCGCCATTTGCAATCTTGCGACTATGACAAGTCCTAAAAGCTGAGTGTTCAAATCCCCTATTTTACCTTTTGAAAGTTTGATAAGCAGGATTTTGCCTTCATCCATCATTTTCCTGAAATCAAATGCGGATTTCTTTTGACCGATTGTATTTCTCATTATTGCATTCGTAATAAACGGTCCGAACTTCGCGCTGAAATACGGGATCATTTCCTGGCGCTCTCTATCTCCGGTATTTGCGTATTCATGTTGCCAGAAAGATTTAACCACAGGATTTGTCACTTTTTTAACTTTATATTTCAAGAACGCATCATCCGTAAAAATTCTAGGAACATCTATAAGAGTTGCACCTTCTTCTTTATCTTCCATAAGCGTCAAACATGCATTTCTGAAATAATGCTGGATACGCGGACCGAAAATTTCGTCACCGAAAAGTTTTATAAAAATTTCCGTCGCTTGTGAAGATGACATATCCATTTCTGCGGGATTGTCGGCTTCAAGTATATTTAAACCCATCGGTCTTTCCACGTCCGACGGATCAAAAATAACAACGTCTTTTACTCTTTCTTTCGGTATATACAGCAAAAGATCCTCTATCAAATCTCCATGAGGGTCTATGACGCACACACCTTCCCCATTCCAAATATCCTGCCTTGCCATGAATGACAAAAGTGCGGATTTACCCGAACCGGATTTTCCTATGATGTAATGATGTCTTGAACGATCCTGCCTTTGGAAGTAGATCGGTTTTTTTAAGCCCCTAAACATATTATGTCCGAGAAGTATTCCCTCTGTAGGTGTATCAACCGGTGCCGGAAGCACTTTGTAATCCAGCCATTTTATGTTTGGACTTGTATTATATTTACTGCATGGAAAGTGAAAAATACTTGCCAGCTCTTCTTCCGCCAATAGTGAATGTTTCTCTCCGAAAAACAGAATTTTATCCAGCAGACGTTTTTTAAAATTGTATAAGAAAAATAGGTTGCTTATAGCATCTATGAAAAATAATCTTCTTGTCTGAAACCAGTTTGAAGAAGTGTCTTTAAACAGATTCAACCCGATTATCATATTGTTGCTGATATCTTCCGCGCGCTTTTCTGTTTTCGCTGTTGCCAACAGCCTGATTACAGTATCAAAGCCCGATTGCCGCGATTTCTCACCAATCGACTTTGCCACTTCTTCTTTTGACTGAAGCATACGGACGTATCCGCCTCCACTATCTTGTTTATCTCCAGCTTCCATTTTCTCGTAACCTAAAAATATTCCTTTAATGACATTTAAAAATCCTCCAATAACTGGAATTTTTCCACCTTGATTTCCTTTTCCTTTGAAATAAGCTTCGCCAAACTCTTCGGCTTTCTTTGCCCATTTATTGCTCTTTGGACGAATTACCATCTGAATAACAGCGGTTTCATCGTTTTCCATTTTAGTGAAGATGTTTGTAAGATCGTTTAACGGATCATTTTCAATGGTTTTAAATGTCCTTATAGGGAACCAGAATTGTTTTTGAGTGTATGCGTAAAATCCTTTTACCCAACTGTCTTTAGCTTTTAATTGGTAAGGTTCTACGGGTTGTACATCCGCATTCGGATAATAAGAAGTGATCTGTTTTTCGAGAATTTCCTGATAATATTTCGGCGTCGTCACGTAAAAATCCAAAACCTTATTTTGCGCCACCAATTCAAATGAAAAAATGTTATTTTGCAGTATCATTGTTTTGATGCTGTTCATCATGTTTAATTCTCCGGTTTCATGCAGATTTCTGAAAAATTGAGCCATGATTGATATCTTCTCCCTAAAATCTTTGTCCGTATCTTTTTCTTTATCTTTCGGGGAATCGTCGCGCGGAAGAATAATTTTTAAAAATACAAGATCGTTGCTTTGAAATAACCTGATCGAATATCTAAAAATATTTAAAGCAAGCCATAATCCTATAATAGAACCTATGAATATCACCGTAAATTCTATCGGATTTGTTTTGATGTATTCCCAGAAAATGATCGAGTACTGCCTGATTTGACCCATATTCATCTATAAAAATATCTCTATATTTTATCAGAAAAAGGCTTTTTGGACAAGGGTCATTATGTGGTAAGATATTTGAGCTATGTCATCTAAGAAAATTTGTAAAAATTGCGGCAGTGAATTTCAGATCACAGATGAAGACACGCGTTTTTATAAATTATTTTCGGTCCCCGAACCGACAAAGTGCCCGACTTGCAGGCTTATCCGCCGCATGAATGAGCGAAATACGCGCAGTTTATATAAACGCAAATGTGATTTTTCCGGCAAAGAGATAATTTCCCAGTACCATGGAAATGCGCCTTTTCCGGTTTATCATTACGACCACTGGTTTGGCGACTCCTGGGATGCAATGAAATATGGTCAGCCGATTGATTTTACCAAGCCGTTTTTTGAACAATTTAAGGTTTTGAGGGATAAAGTTCCGCATATGTCGGCTTTTGTGGTCGGCGGAACTCTCCAAAACAGCGATTACACAAACTGCACAGGATATCTTAAGGATTGTTATTTGATTTTCGAGGCTGATTACAATGAAAATTGTTATTACGATAACAGAATTTATCACTGTAAAAGCGTTGTTGACTGTCTTTGCATGTACGGATGCGAACTTTGCTACGAATCCAGAGATTCTATAAATTGTTATAATTTGAAATATTCGAATGACTGTGAAGATTGTGCAGACAGCCTGTTTTTATCCAACTGCAAAGGATGCAAAAATTGCATTGCCTGCATAAATTTAAGGCATAAGGATTATCATATTTTCAATAAGCCGTGTTCAGCTGAAGAATTTGCGGATTTCATCTCAAAAAATAATTTAAATTCATACGATGGAGTTGCTTCTTTCTACAAAAAAGCTGATGATTTTTTCGCGCATCATCCCCATAAAAATTTACAGCAGGAGCATAATATAAATTCACTTGGCGATTATTTATACAATTCAAAAAACGCTTACTATTGTTTTGACTGCAAGGATTTGGAGGATTGCAGGTACTGTGCGAGAGTTGCGATGACTGTGAAATCCACGATGGACATGACCGGATGGGGTGATAATGTTGAGTTGGTTTATGAAACCGCCGCGTGCGGAAATAATGCCTATAATTTAAAATTCTGCACAACTT
>MFXA01000038.1:6029-12213 GCA_001787455.1 Candidatus Peregrinibacteria bacterium RIFCSPLOWO2_01_FULL_39_12
GTGATAATGTTGAGTTGGTTTATGAAACCGCCGCGTGCGGAAATAATGCCTATAATTTAAAATTCTGCACAACTTGCACGACAAATAATTCGGATATTGAATACTGCGACCAATGTGTTTGTTGCAAAAATTGTTTCGGATGCGTGGGATTAAACAAAAAGTCTTATTGCATTTTTAACGAGCAATACAGTAAAGATGATTATTTTTCAAATAAAGAAAAACTTGTTAAACATATGATGGAAACTAAGGAATATGGAGAGTTTTTTCCGGCAGATTTTTGTCCTTTCGCTTACAATGAATCGATTGCGATGGAGTATTTTCCGTTGACTGAAGAGGAAGTTTTGGCGCGCGGATTCAAATGGTTAAATGACAATGCGACTTATAATCCGCAAACTTATAAGATACCGGGGGGAATTTCTGATGTCCCTGATTCGGTGGTAGACGAAGTTTTGGCTTGTACATCCTGCAAAAAAAATTACAGAATAACATCGAACGAATTGAAATTTTATAGACATTTATCACTGCCGATTCCTTTCTTTTGTGCAAACTGCCGGCATTTAAGGCGTTTAAAATCAAAAAATCCAAAAAACTTTTGGGAGCGGACGTGCGACAAATGCGGTAAAAATATTATGACAACTTTTCCTCCGGAGTCCAAATGCCCAATTTACTGCGAAGAGTGCTACAATCATTATGTAGCGTAACTATATCTGCTATTTTGCGTAAATTTTCTCTTTCAAAAATTCCTTAATTTCGTCTAAATTTATTCTTTTTTGCTTGGTTGTGTCACGGTCCCTGACAGTTGCTTTTTTGTCTTCCAGACTTTCAAAATCAACAGTGATGCAGAAAGGGGTTCCTATTTCGTCCTGGCGTCTGTAGCGCTTTCCTATTGCTGCGGATTCGTCATATTCCACATTAAAAGTTTCCTGAAGTTCTTTATATAATTTTTGTGCGACTTTTGTAAGTTCCGGTTTTTTAATGAGCGGAAATACCGCCGCTTTGACAGGCGCAATTTTGGGATCCAGCCGCATTACTACACGTTTTTCTCCACCAATTTCATCTTCATCATAAGCATTAAGAAGCACAACCAAAACCGTTCTGTCCGCGCCAAAAGAAGGTTCTATAACATGCGGCATGTATTTTTCGTTTGTCATTGGATCCTGATACTCAAGATTCTGACCGGAAAATTTTTGATGCTGGGTCAAATCAAAGTCGCCTCTGTATGCCAATCCCATCAATTCGCCCCATCCAAACGGGAACATAAATTCTATGTCAAAAGTCATGCTGGAATAGTGCGATAATTCGTCTTTTGCATGTTCGCGGTAGCGAAGATTGTCTTTTTTAATTCCAAGATCCAAATACCATTTTCTGCAGATTTCTTTCCATTCATCAAACTTTTCTTTAATTGATTTTTTATCCTTCGGCGAAACGAAATATTCAATTTCCATTTGTTCGAATTCGCGAGTTCTGAAAGTAAAATTTCCGGGAGTTATTTCGTTTCTGAAAGCTTTGCCGATTTGAGCGATTCCGAATGGAATGCGCTGTCTGCAATTTTGTACCACGTTTTTGAAATTAACAAAAATACCCTGTGCGGTTTCCGGTCTTAAATATACCGCCGCCGCGGTTTCTTCTATTACTCCCTGATGAGTTTTAAACATCAAATTAAAAGATCTTGCTTCGGTAAAATCGATCTTGCCGCACTTTGGACATTTCAGTTTTTTATCTTTAATTATTTTACTTATTTCTTTCAATGATTTTCCCACAGCCGCTTCAATCCCAATATTTTCTTCTATAAGTTTGTCGCCTCTTACTCTTTCTTTGCAGTTTTTGCAGTCGATAAGCGGATCGGAAAACGAACTGATATGGCCGGATGCTTCCCAAATCTTCGGATTCATTAAAATCGCCGAATCCAGCCCGGTTACGTCATCTCTTTTTTGTACAAATGTATGCCACCAAAAATCCTTTATGTTTTTTTTAAGTTCCGTGCCGTAAGGACCATAATCCCATGTATTTGAAAATCCGCCGTAAATTTCGGAACTTGGGAATATAAATCCTTTTCTTTTACATAACGCTACGACCTGATCCATTGATGAGTTGCTCATGTTTGCGATTCTATTTGCAATTACCATAAAGTGTAAATTGCGAAATAACAAGAGTTTGTATCATAAATTCCCTTTTTCTATAATTTTTTTTGCGAAATACATGCGCTGGATTCCGCCAATGAATACGATAAATGCCAATAAATAGAGAAGAATTGAAAGTGTGTCGAAGGATTTTCCAATCGCATTAAACGACGGTAAAAAATATGCAATAATCAGCGATAAAAAGAAAATTAAACGCCTGTCAAATTTGCCGCCGATTCCCGGCCAATCAACATCTTTAATATTTACAATTTGTGAAACTCTCGGCTTTGCGTAACTTAAAATTAAGCTTAACATCATTGCCAAAGATGCTTCAAATGAATAGTTCCACGCAATCAATCCCAAGAAAATAATTACTTCTACGTACACATCAAAAATTCCTTCGATATATGCGCCAAATTGGCTTGTTTTGCCAGCTGTACGAGCGTAAGCGCCATCAATTGCATCCCATGCCAAAGCTAATCCTGTAAACGGGAGTGAAGCTAAAATATTTCCTTGTGATAAAAAGTATGCTCCCGGGATTGCCAAAATTATTGCTATAAAAGAAAAAGCATTAGGCGGAATTTTCAACTTGGCTATTAACTTAAGAATTATATTATTTTCAACTAATCTTTTCACCTGAGACCGTAGTAATTTAACTAACATGAGATAAAAATAACAAAAACAAGGAATTATGCAATGGGTGTTCCTACTGTTGATTGCTTTGCAACAACACTTTGACTAAAGCATTTATTATCTTGAAATTCTAGCTTTATCTATAAAAAAATTAGAAAAATTTGATTCAAGTTAAAAATGTTGGAATATATTAACGATTATTAATTTTCAATAATGATTGCTACCCATCAGGCAACACCGAAGGAGTTTCTAATAAAAAATGTTCGCGCAGCATCCCCGCCTGCCAGTCGTGTGGAAGCGAACACCTTTACGGTTGAATGTGGTCACTTAAAAATCGATATGCTCACAAGAAGATTTTTTGTCGGCAGCAATTTTATTTTTCTTAGGAATAAGGAATTTTCTTTGATTACTTATTTTGTCAAAAACATCGGGAGAGTTGTGAGCCGCACTCAAATTTTGGAAGAAGTGTGGGATAGAAATATATTTTGTCCCACAAACACGGTCGATGTACACGTAAGTAGCCTCAGACGAAAGATAAAAAAGCATCTTAAGCACGATTTAATTAAAACTGTTCATTGCGTAGGTTACATCTTCGAAATTTGAAGCATAAGTTATTAAACAAGAAACTATTTTGGCAATGCTAACAAGACATTTTCTTTGCTATTAGTCAAAAAAGTTTTTATAATCGCTCCAAGTTTAATAACCACTCATTCCATATGTACAATAATAGTACTATGCCTGTCGCACAAACTCTTACCGAGCTTTCTTCCGTAGTTGAAAATTTGCTTTTGCTTCTTTCGGAAAAAGAAAAAACTGTCATCAAAAAACGTTTCAACTTAGATAAAGTTGGGAAGCATACACTGGAAGAAATCGGTGATGAATTTTCCGTAACCCGCGAAAGAATTCGTCAAATTGAAAAAAATGCATTGGCTAAAATGAAGAGGAATGTTTTTAATACGGCTCTTCGCAATCTTCATGATTTCGTGACAAATGTTGTGAGAAGTCATGGAAGCCTCGTTAAAAAGGATTCTCTTATAAATGAGCTCGCTGCCATAGTTGCCGACAAAAATAAGGTTGATTTTTCCTGTCTCGATTTGTCTTTGGCGCTTCATGAAGACTTGGATTGCATCGGCAATACAATCAATTTTTATCCTTATGTTAAAGAAAGAACTTTGCCTGATTATTTTATTAAACACGCTTCGGATCATGTTGTGAACCAGCTTAATAAACATGGCGATAAGAAAAATTTATCCAAAATTCATGAGGATTTGAAACCCGCGCTTAAAGACATGGATTTCGATGTGGTAAAAGTAAAATCTCTTATAAATATAGATAAGAGATTGGTTATTTTGGATGGAGATTTAGTCGCACTTTTGGAATGGAGGCATATAAATCCAAGGACATTGCGTGATAAAATTTTGTATGTTCTCAGAAATGAAACTAAGCCTCTTCATTTCACGAATATCTCCGAAAAAATTTCTTCAAAAAATTTCGATAATAAAGTCGTTAATCTTCAAGCTGTACACAATGAACTTATAAGACACGATTCGTTCGTGTTAATCGGCAGAGGCATTTACGCTCTTAAAGAATGGGGCTATGAAAACGGCACTGTCGCGGAAGTTATTAAAGCGATTTTGAAGGATAAGAAAGAGCTGAGCCAAGAAGAAATAATTGATTTGGTGTTGCAAAAAAGGCAGGTAAAGAAAATTACAATAATTCTTGCGCTGAAGAACAATAAAAAATTCACGAGAGTAGGAAGGAAACAATACAAGCTGGCTAAATAGAATCTGAAAAACTATCATCTACCGCGTTATAGGAAAATTTAAATCCTCATGTACCATAAAGCACATTGCGGTTTAAATTTTCCTGCCGCCTTGTATTTGATAGTTTTCCAGATCCTATTCAAATAGTCGTGAATTTTGTTTTATCCTTTTTATATTCCTGTTTTAGATCCGGAAGGTTTTTGTTTATAGATGAAATGGATTCTTCCCTGGTTTGAGCGAAAAAAAGTTGCGTTGCTTCTTCCAGTAATTGCTTTGCCGTTTTGTTATCAGGGTCTGTTTTTAATATTTCTTCAGCCGCTGCCATTACCTTGTCGTATTTTTTTAATTTCATAAGTGTGTCCAAATGAGTTTGTCCCGCATAAATATATTCGCTTTTTTGTTCGGACTGGTTTGTAAGTTTTTTCCCTCCGGAAATATTTTCAACTTCGGCTATGCGCGGATTGTCTTTATCGATTTTCCTCAACTGTTCTATAAAATTTGCGATTGCGTCATATTTGTCGGAATATATTAATTCTTCTTTTTCCTTTATCTTTTTTTCTATAATTTTATCCCTGTATTCCTGAGCCAATTTTCTTATTCTTGGAACGTCCGAGTTTTGTGTTTCCAAAAGAAAAATTTCTTCAATAAGAAGCGTTTCATTTGTTTTAAGAAGTTCGTCCAACCTTGATCTTTGCTTTTTTTCAAATTTTTCCTGTGAAACCGCTACTTGATTTTGATATTTAATCTGCGCTTCCTGATATAACTTTTGCAGTTTCGAGCTGTTTGGTGAAAGAATCAAAAGTTCTTTTAATTCTCTTAATATTTCTTCATATTTTCCTTCTTTGTAGAGCGGTTTTAAGCTTTTTAATTTTTCGTTTACCAGTGATTCGTTTTCTTCTTCTACGGCTTCTTCAATTTGTTCCTTTAACTTTATAAAAGTTTTTTCACGCGGAAATCTTTCAAGAAATTGCTTTACCAGTGAATAAGCTTCTTTATATTTTTTTTCGTGAATCAGCTGAATTATATTTTGCTCCGCTTGTCTAAAAAAAGCGTCATCCATTTTTTTGTTTTATTACTTCTTGTTATTTTATCATATAGACGCCGATTGCTCAATCATTCGTAGTTGATTTTTCAATTTTTCAAGATTTTCTTTTTCCGAAGATAACCGTTCCTTGTCGCGTTCGATTATTTCTTTCGGAGCATTTTTTACGAATCCCTGATTTTTAAGTTTTGCTTCGAGTCCGTATATAAACGCTTGTTTTTGCTGTATTTGCGTCGAAAGATTTTGCTTTTCCTTATCTAAATCCATCAAATCTTTGAGCGGCAAGTATATTTCCACCTGTCCTATGAAAATCGATTTTGATTCTTTTATTTTATCTCCGGACGGCTTTATTATGAGAGATTCAAGCCTTGCAAGTCTTGTTATCACCTCTTTTTTTGTTTCTATCACTTGTGTGTGTTTGCCTCCATAAATAACCGCATGTATTTTTTTTGCTGGAGCAACCTTAAGTTCAGCTCTTATGCTTCGTATTCCCGTGATAATTTCATGAATTATTTCCATTTTTGATGCTTCTTCCTTAAATACGAGAGAATTATCATATTTTGGCCATGATTCTTTTATAAGAAGATTTTTTTGATTTAACGATTCCCAAAGTTTTTCCGTAACAA
>MFXA01000039.1:0-1169 GCA_001787455.1 Candidatus Peregrinibacteria bacterium RIFCSPLOWO2_01_FULL_39_12
CAAAGCGGCAAAAGCGCAAAAATAATTGGATTCGGTAAACAAAAAGCTGTTTCCGGTTTCATGATTTGGATTGTAATCGGTAAGCTCGTTTCGGGAACAGCTTATAGGAATAGTCCCGTTTAAAAGCATCTCCTCAACATCATTAAACGCAAAACACATAGCGATATCGGAAGCCTCAATAACATATTTTCTGTTTGTTCGGCTGTAAGGAATTCTGGTTACGTTGGCAAATTCGCAAAATGGAAGTTTTTTGTCGGATAAAACAATTACATGCAAATTGAGATGGCTTGCCCCTTCCAGCATGCCGGACATAATGCCGGTATCTTCTTTCGACAAATCTTTTTCTAAAATAATCGCAAGTAAAGGATTTTTATAATTAAAAGACAACTTTTCCGCCAACAGCTTTTTTACTTGTTTCTTGCGCTTTAAAAGATTATCTATCATGGCGTAACATGTATTTTTTAATTTTGTTATCCAATCATTATATCCTATAATCAGATCAAAGTCGAGTCTTTAACTGTTGACCGATATAAATAATTATTATTTTATATATTTATGCAGGACGAAAAAAAACTTTATCTTATAGATGGAAACGCAATCATTCACAGAGCTTTTCACGCTTTGCCACCATTCAAAACTTCCAAAGGTGAAATTGTAAATTCGGTTTATGGATTTGCATCGATTTTGCTAAATATCCTGAATATAAATGAACCGGATTACATAGCGGTAGCTTTTGATGTAAAAGCAAAAACTTTCAGACACGAAGAATATAAAGAATATAAAGCTACGCGCATAAAAGCTCCGCAGGAACTTTACGATCAAATTCCAAGGATAAAAGAACTTGTAAAAACGTTTAATATTCCGATTTTTGAGATGGCGGGATTTGAAGCGGACGACGTTCTTGGCACCTTGGCGAAACAAGCTGAAAAGAAAAATATAATGACTTATATAGTAACCGGAGACCTCGACACTCTTCAGCTTGTAAGCGACAAAATAAAAGTTCAAACGCTTGTAAGCAGATTTTCAGAGCCTGTCATTTACGACGTTCAAAAAGTTCTAAGCCGGTACGGGCTTAAGCCCTGTCAGGTTCCCGACATGAAGGGTTTGCAGGGCGATAATTCCGATAATATAAAAGGGGTTAAAGGCATCGGTCCGAAAACAGCAAAAAT
>MFXA01000039.1:1183-5992 GCA_001787455.1 Candidatus Peregrinibacteria bacterium RIFCSPLOWO2_01_FULL_39_12
ATGGAACAATTGAAAACATCTATAATCACTTGGATGAAATCCACGGAAGTACGGGTGAAAAACTGAAAAACAACAAAGAAAACGCTTTCCTAAGCAAAAGGCTTGCAACAATAATCACAAACCTTCCAATTACTCTCGATGAAGAGAAATGCAAAACTCACGAATACAACGAGTTGGAAGTGGAAAAATTTTTTCAGGAACTTGAATTTAAAAGTCTTTTAAACCGCCTAAACGTCTTCCACAGAATCTCCTCGGGGAAAAAAGCTGAAGAGAATAATCTTCAGGCATCTTTATTCTAATATTTTTTGGGCACAACCACTTGACTGCCGCCCCAAAATCCGCTTTAATACCCTCTTCTGATAAAACAATATGTCTTTAGATGAAGGAAAAGGAAAATTAGGGATTCCCGCCGCCATCTTAATCGCCGCCTTAGCGGGTTGCGATAAGGAAGCGCCCGAAAAACCGCCTCAGCCGCTTGTAGAAGTCCAAACAGAAGTGGCAAACAGGCTGGCAAATATTGCAAGAGTAGACATGTTTGATGGACTTGATGATTTAAAAGAAGACGCACTTAGCGCCGACAACAGAGATTTTTTAAGGAAGCTGGATTCCGAAAATCCTCAAGGAAAACGAAATCTTCTTTTACGATTACGTCAAATTTTAAGGGAAAAGAAATTTTCGCAAACACAAGGAGAAGCCGAAAGAGAGCTTGAAATTCTTGATCTTGTAGCTCTGGAAAAAATGCTAAATCTGCGTGATAAAGTAGTATCGCCCGAAGGATTAGTTAAATTCCCTGACGAAGAGTTGGAAGTATCAACATCGCTGGCAAACCTGACTCCGGATGATGAAATATTATTTTCAGCAGGTGAAAAAACGCAAAGTAAAATGGGGATTGCGGCTACCGCTCCGTTTAAAGCTTTTAGATTAAAACAACCAACAAAAGTAAGGGTCGGAAATAAAGAAATTGTAGCCCAACCGGGAACTTTTGTTGTAGAAGTGGGAGTTGAAGCCCCTACCGAAACTTCAACCGAAACCGTACCAAAAACTCCCCCTGTAAAGTCCACAGATTTATTTAAAGTCTTCATTTATAGCGGAGATAAAATAATAGATTCATTAAGTGGCGATTTTACGCCTCGGGAAGCAATGGAAAAACTAGATACCTCTCAAGAATTTGAACGATTTTTACATCTCAAAATGGCAGATTTTCCAATAGAAACAGCACGACAAATCTTTCATAACAATTACTCAAACTATGAAAGAATTTTTAAAGAAGAATATAAAGAATTATTGATCCATAGAGGGCTAAAATTTGATCAGCACTTTGTTTACTTTATTCAGTGGGCGCACTTAAACCGGTTGCCTATCAATGAAGATTCAATTAGAGCCTTCTTGGACACCTTAGCTGAAAGGAAAATCCCTACTCAGGCAGACTATGAAGCTGCTTCACCAACGCAAAAACCATCAGCGGAAGAAGAAAAAATACTGGACAATGCCGGCAAAGCTTTAAAAGGAGAAAAAGATCAAGACGAAGACATGCTAAGTTACCACGACCAGCGCGTCAAAAGTGAATCGGATCGAGCAGACATTCTCCGCGAAAAACACGGTCCGCTTTTCGCGATTGTCCGCCTGCAGGGTAGATTTTTTGATAACTATACTTACAACCGTCTCACGGGCAACTACTCCGCAAAAGTTGGAGCGACAGTCGTTGGCGATCAGGAATATTTGACCGTCTATAATATCACCGAAGGCTCCGATCTGGGAAAAACCCCGCAAGATATTCGCGCAAAAATACGCCCATCTTCATTTGTTGAAAAAATAAACGCAACAACAACATATAATGCTTCTACAGATACTGCGTTAAAAAAAGCATTGGCTTTTTCAGAATCAAAAGTCGGTCAGGCATCATCGCCGCAAGATTTTAATGTTGAATACAATCCAAACGGAGCAATATCAGCGATAACATTTAAAGGTACTCCATACAGCCCTCCCACTTTCATTGCTCCGCCCGACAGCCTAAAACAAATTTCGGGAGATAACGTAAGTTTTACGGTTGGCGGAATCCAAATAACAATGAATCTACAGCATTATTTCGATCGCTACCATGCGCTGGAAGCAAAAAATCGGGGAGTATCGCAGCAAATTATTTTGTACGACAAGGTGGGAAGAAAAACCGACCGTATAAGAAATCCAAATTGGTTTGTTGAAGAAGGCGATGGGTTCTATAAACAAATAGCGGAACAAATTACGGCAGGGCTTACGGATCCTCACGAAAAATTATTTGCTATCGGCAAATGGCTTCAGACAAATCTTAACTATCTTGAAGAAGCATCAGAAATAAACAAACTTACACTGGCGACATTCATGGATCATGGAGGAGATTGCGAAGACAGTTACTCAGCTTTCAAAACATTGGCAAACGCCATAGGGCTTGGAAATTACGTGGGAGGAATAGTGTTCAAGGATCACGTCGCTACTACCATTAAAGGGAATCATGGACAGACAACATATACTATAAACGGAGAAGCTTGGACTATTTTTGAAACAGCAACAGATGGTCAAACGCTTGAAGCCGGAAAAACAAGCCGTAAAAACCCACTAATCTACATTTTACCTGACGGGAAAATTATTTCAGCTTCAGAAGACATAGTTCCGTTAAGCATAGTGCCAATATCTGAAATAGATGGTGGATTA
Organism: Candidatus Peregrinibacteria bacterium RIFCSPLOWO2_01_FULL_39_12; assembly: GCA_001787455.1. Taxonomy (GTDB): domain Bacteria; phylum Patescibacteriota; class Gracilibacteria; order UBA1369; family LOWO2-01-FULL-3; genus 2-01-FULL-39-12. Next base: position 3,872 of record MFXA01000039.1, read on the forward strand.
ATCGGCAACTTTAATCAAGCAATAGAAGCTTTAAAAAAATTTATAGAAGATCCGGCAAGACAGCCTTCCGAAGAAGCTTTGGATAAAAATGAAAATATTCTTGAAGAATCCGAAACTTTATTAAAAGCGATAGTAGATACATATACAACTATAGCATCCAACGGGAAAACAGCAGATGCACTCGTAGATCAATTAGATTCAACCATAAGAAAATATAAAGAATTCTTGCAAAGATGGGGATCATTTATGTCGAAACAAATAGGAGATGCAAAAAAGCTGGAATTAAAAAATGCTCCGGAAAAAATACAGAAATCCGCGCAACGTTTTGATGAGGCAAACACACATTTTACACGAAATTTGATCCAAACCGGTAAAAAATTACTGGAACTTTTAAAAACCTATCAGGGTAAAGAAAAGGATAAAGCCGCAAGTTTAGCGACACACAATGCAATGGTAGACATTATAAATGCATCAGGAGTGGCTTTGGATGTAGATCATATGGAAACAGAATATGAAGATACCTTGCAACATGCAGATCCGGAAATAGCAGCTGAAGCAAAAAAAGTAATGGAAGACCGCATGAACCTTCTTAATAAATATATATATGGTCCGCTCAATATAGTTAGAAGAATTTTGCGAGTTCATTCCGGAGAATAATACATGTCCTTAAGCCAACCTTGACCGAATAAAAAATACGAACAATAAGCGGACACGAAGTGTGATAAAACAACCAAACCGTATAAATTCAATTGTAAAACCCGAAATTCTAATATAATATCCCGTTGAAATATGGCTAAATCAAGAACAGTTGCCAGTATTGACATTGGCAGCTCAAAAATTAGAACTGTTGTAGGGATTCAGGAAGAAGGAACAACCGTCCCAAATATAATCGGAGTCGGAATAGCGCCTTCCACGGGTCTTCGCAAAGGCGCCGTAATTGACGTTGAAGAAACTATCAACAGTATTACAGGCTCCCTTGAAGACGCGGAAAGGATGGCGGGCGAACCGATAAATCATGTCTTCCTCGGAATAGGCGGAAACCATATCGAATCCATAAACAGCAAAGGTGTTATTGCGGTTTCTCAGGCTGAAAATGAAATTACTGAAGATGATGTTGATCGTGTACTTGAAGCGGCTCAGGCCGTAACAATCCCAAGCAACAGAAGAATTCTTCGCATAGTTCCAAAAACATTTACCGTTGATGAGCAAAAAGGAATTAAATATCCGGTAGGAATGACAGGAATCCGCATGGAAGTGGAAACGCACATAATCACCGGTTTCGAACCTGTTATTAAGAATATTGAAAAATGTGTGCTTCAGTCGGGAGTTGATATTGATGATATTATTCCCGCTTGCCTTGCTTCGGCGGAATCCGTCCTTTCAAAGCGCCAAAAAGAGCTTGGAGTGGTTGTTGTCGATATCGGATGCGGAGGCACATCAGTAAGTGTATTTGAAGATGGAGCCATCCTGCATACGGCAGTTATTCCGGTTGGAGGTGAAAATGTAACAAACGACGTCGCGATTGGCATAAGAACATCAATTGATACAGCTGAAAAGGTAAAAATTGAATATGGCAGTGTTATTCCGGAAGATGTAAACGACCGTGAAACCATTGACCTTTCATTGATAAGCAAAATTGACAATCATTTGGTTTCAAAAAAACAGCTTGTTGAAATTATACAGGCAAGATATCACGAAATTTTTGTTCTTGTAAAAGATGAATTGGCAAAAATCCACAGAGACGGAATGCTTCCTGCGGGAATAATTTTAACCGGAGCGGGAGCCAAAATGGCGGGAGTTATAGATCTCGCGCGCGAAACATTAAATTTACCGGCTCAAATAGGATTCCCGACAAATTACGATGGAGTTGTAGATAAAATAGACGACCCTGCTTACGCAACAGCGATAGGCTTGCTCATTTGGGGCTCAAGGTTTGAAGGGCGTCATCACGGCGGGCTTAAGGGCTTAAATATTAAAAAAGGATTATCGGGCTTAAGGAAATGGCTTAAGAACCTAGTTCCTTAGAAGGGCAACCTGAATTATCTTTTATCTTGACAATCTGTCAAACGATGGGCAATAATTGATCTCCCAAAGCAGACTCTTCGAGTCTGCTAATAAATA
>MFXA01000039.1:6011-7760 GCA_001787455.1 Candidatus Peregrinibacteria bacterium RIFCSPLOWO2_01_FULL_39_12
ATCAAATTTTCCTAACCACCAACTTATATGGCTCAACAAGACGACCGACAAGAACTTAGAAATCTTTTTTCTTCCCGCAGGGAAACATCTGCAAAACCAAGCAGAATAAAATCCATGGAAGTAACGCCGGAAATCACTCCGGTCGCCAGTATTAAAGTCTTGGGAGTTGGAGGCGGCGGTTGCAACGCTGTTAACCGTATGATTAAAACAGGTTTAAAAGGTATCGAATTTATAGGAATAAATACGGATGCGCAGGCACTGTATCATTCCGAATCCGCGACAAAAATTAACATTGGAAAAGCTACAACCCGCGGACTTGGCGCAGGAAGCAATCCCGATATTGGCAGGCAGGCGGCGGAAGAAAGTCTTGAAGAAATTCGTGACGCAATTGAAGGAAGCGACATGATATTTATTACCTGCGGTTTAGGCGGCGGCACAGGAACGGGTGCAAGCCCTGTTATTGCAAATCTTGCAAAAGAAATGGGCATTCTCACAGTTGGTGTGGTTACAAAACCTTTTGCATTTGAAGGACACAGAAGAAAAAGCCAGGCCGAGGAAGGTTTGGAAAATTTAAAGAACAAAGTGGACACACTGATTACAATTCCAAATGATAAAATTTTATCGATAATTGATAAAAAAACTCCGCTTAACGAAGCGTTTGCTGTTGTTGATGACGTTTTAAGGCAGGGCGTTCAGGGCATTGCCGATCTTATCACTGTTCACGGTCTTATTAACGTGGACTTTGCGGATGTTAAAACAATAATGGAAAACGCGGGTTCGGCTCTTATGGGTATTGGTTACGGCAGTGGCGAAAATCGAGCTGTCGAAGCCGCAAAATCAGCAGTTGAAAGCCCTCTTCTTGAACTTTCAATTGATGGAGCAAAAGGAGTCTTGTTCAATATTACGGGAGGGAACGATTTGAGTATGTTTGAGGTGGATGAAGCCGCCCGCATAATTACGGAAGCGGCTGATCCGGAAGCTAACATCATTTTTGGCGCAGTCATAAACGATTCTTATACCGGAGAAATAAAAATAACTGTTATAGCGACAGGTTTTGATTATCACCAAAGTGAAAGTTCATTACTCCGTCCGCGCTCAACATTCAGGTCTGCTGACGCATCCATTCCAATCAAACAAACGGATAATGAATTGGATATTCCCGCCTTCATCAGACAAAAGATGAATTGACAGAAATTTTTGCAACAGCGATTTCCTAGTCGCACTTGACGCATCTCTCAAAAAGGCGTAAAATAAACTAAAGAAATTAAAAATAAAAACAAAAATGACAGATATTTCAGTTATAAAAAACGAAAAACTACGCCTCCTGTTGCAGGAATCTGCAAAATTTCAAATGCTACCAAAAGATAAGCAAAAGGAGCACATCGAAAAAATAAAAGATTTGCCATATGCCAAACAGGAAGAAGTGTGTCAATTTCTCGCACAGGAAAACACAGTGGAAAAGGCACACACTTTAACAAACGAAGAAAAATTAAAAATACTGAATCAGCTTTATGAAGAAGTCGTTGCTCTTGAGCAAAAATTTACAAAACTGCTTAAAAAAGATCCTGAACTGAAAGAACAGGAAAGAGAAAAAGAAAAAATGACAAGCATCCTCGATGACGTAAAAAATTCTTAATAGAAATTTTGCTTTGCAAAATTTCCTATAAATCTAAATAATATCTAACAAAAATAAAAATGAATCACATCCTTTACACTCTCGGTCAATTGTTTAAAGAAAAAAGACTGGCT
>MFXA01000040.1:0-1183 GCA_001787455.1 Candidatus Peregrinibacteria bacterium RIFCSPLOWO2_01_FULL_39_12
ATTTGAAGTGTTTTTTTGAAAAGCATTGCCGATTTGTCGAAGTTTTTTTCGTTAAGATAACAGACGCCGATGTCGTTCAATATTAAAGGATCGTTTGGCGCCAAAAACAGTGAACGTTCAAGTAAAATTATTCCTCTTTTCCTTTCACCGCAGTGATACATGCTCCATCCCAAGCATCTTAAAATTTCAGGATGATTCGGATAAACACTGTCGGCGTGTTCGAGTAAATGCACCGATTCTTGCCATTTCCCCACGCATGAATAAACAAACCCAAGCAGGTAGTTTGCATTTGCGCTGTTTTTGTCCACTTTCAATGCCTGCTTTAAAGCTTTTTCCGCCTTATCGTATTTTCTTAAACTTAAATAGTTGTCGCCGATTTCTTCATAGGCTTCCACGCAATCAAGGTCGCTTATGAGAAGTCTTTCGCAGATTCTTATAGCTTCCAAGTGTTTGCCTTCGCTTTTCTTTTTGTCAGCCTCTTCTATGAGAGGGTGAATTTTTTGTTCCGACATATATTTTTTGTTTTTGTTTTTTGATATTGGAACATTATATCCCAAATTTCATTTCAAATCAAGGTGCTTAATGACGCTCCTAATATAGGTGCTGAAATTTTTGCGCAGGTCTTTGTGTTTTAATGCAAAATGTACAACGGCTTTTAAGTATCCGAGCTTGTCTCCCGTATCGAATCTTTCCCCTTCCACTTCAAGCCCAAAAATTTTAGAATGTTTAATGAAATTTTTCATACCGTCTATTAAGCGAAGTTCTTTATTTTTTGATTTTTGGCAGGTTTTAAGTGTTTTTAAAAGTTGCGGCGTTATTATGTATTTGCCTGCGATTGCCAAATTTGACGGCGAGGACTTTGGAGACGGTTTTTCTACAAGGTTTTTAATTAGAAGATTTTTTCTGTCTACTTCTGCAATGCCGTACTTCCCGGAGTCTTTTTTGTCGATTTTGTGCAAAGCGATAATCGGTGATGAAAGTTTTTGGAATTGCTTCATCAATTGCTTGAGTGCGGGAACTCGGCTGTCATAAATGTCATCGCCGAATAAAACTGCGAATGGTTCATCCTTTACTAAGTGCGCGGCGCATAAAATTGCGTGACCGTCTCCAAGAGGTTTCGGCTGTTTTATGCATGTGAATTTTGCGAGCTTTTCGATGCGCTCCATTTCTTTTAAGGCTTTCG
>MFXA01000040.1:1210-8306 GCA_001787455.1 Candidatus Peregrinibacteria bacterium RIFCSPLOWO2_01_FULL_39_12
CCGCTTGCCACCGCTTCTTCAACCAAATATTGGATGCATGGTTTATCCACTATCGGCAGCATTTCTTTCGCCAAAGATTTTGTCGCAGGCAAAAAACGGGTTCCGAGTCCCGCGGCTGGAATTATCACTTTTCGTAGTTTCCTCATGCTTTGATTTTTATTATTTTCGTGCGTTCAATTTCTTTTTTTGGGATTTTTATTTCCAATACATTATTTTCAAATGACGCAGATGCGTTTTGAGTATCGGCTTCTTCAGGCAGGACAATCGATCGTGAAAAATCTCCCCAAAAACATTCTTTAGTATAGTAGCAATCTTCCGGAATTTGTTCTTTTAACGGGCGTGTGCCTTTAATTACAAGCACTTCATCCGTGATTGCTATGTTTATGTTGTCTTTCCCTACGCCCGCTATAGGGGCGAGAATTACAATTTCTTTATCTGTTTGATAAATGTCGAGAGAAAGTTGTCCGACTTCTTTTTTTATCGGTTCGGAGCTGCCGCTTGGCAGTGGATGTATTTTAATATTTGCTTGGCTCATAGTGTTATACGGTAAAATATTTTAAGAATTCTTCTTTGTTGATTGTTTCTTTTTGGATCAAATTTTCCGCAATTTCTTCTATGAGTTTTTTTTGTTTTGTTACGATATCTTTCGCATGTTTATGCGCTTTATCCAAAATTGCTTTTATTAGATGGTCAATTTTTGCCGCGATTTCTTCCGAGTAATTTTTGATGTGTCCAAAATCTTTTCCCAGAAAAATTTCTTCGTTTGATTCGCCAAAAATAACAGGGCCAAGTTCACTCATCCCGTATCGTGTTACCATATTGCGGGCGATTTTAGTGGCTCGTTCAAGGTCGTTTGATGCTCCCGTTGTCATTTCACCGAAGAAAAATTCTTCCGCCGTGTATCCGCCAAGAAGAGAACAAAGTTCGTCCTCAAATTTGCTTTTTGAATTGAGATGCTTGTCTTCTTCCGGCATAAACCATGTCATCCCAAGCGCCATTCCGCGCGAAACAATGGAAATTTTATGCACCGGATCGCAGCCGGGGAGCAAGTGTCCCACAACAGCATGTCCGACTTCGTGGTATGCCGTGATTCTTTTTTCTTCTTTGCTTAATACTCTTGATTTGCGTTCGGGCCCCATTATTACTTTCTCTATAGATTTTTCGAGCTCCGTCATTCCCACTGTTTTTTTGTTCATTTTTGCGGATAAAATTGCCGCTTCGTTTGTTAAATTTTCCAAATCGGCTCCTGTGAATCCCGGGGTTGATCTTGCTATTTTTCTTAAATCCACGGCTTTTGACAGCGGTTTATTTCTGATATGGACTTTAAGAATAAGTTCGCGCGCTTTTAAGTCGGGCATGTCGACTACGACTCTTCTGTCAAAACGTCCCGGACGAAGAAGCGCCGGATCAAGAATGTCAGGGCGATTTGTGGCCGCCATTACGATAATGTTTGTGCCCGTTTCAAATCCGTCCATTTCAGTTAAGATTTGGTTTAACGTTTGTTCTCTTTCATCGTGTCCTCCCCCCATGCCCGCTCCTCTGTGGCGGCCGACTGCGTCAATTTCATCTATGAAAACTATGCATGGTGCATTTCTTTTTGCTTTGTTGAATAAGTCGCGTACTCGGGAAGCTCCCACTCCAACAAACATTTCCACGAATTCCGAGCCTGAGATGTTAAAAAACGGTACATCCGCTTCTCCGGCGACGGCTCTTGCAAGCAAAGTTTTTCCGGTTCCCGGAGGACCCACTAAAATTACGCCTTTAGGAATTTTTGCTCCCATTGAGCGGTATTTGCTTGGATTTTTTAAGAAATCCACTATTTCAATCAATTCATCTTTTGCTTCTTCACATCCCGCCACATCTTCAAAAGTTGTTTTTTGTTTGCCTTTGTCATACAGTTTTGCGTGGCTTTTTCCAAATGACATCGCTTGATTATTGCTTGATTGCGCCGATCTCATCATAAATACAAAGAATGCAATTATGAGAGCAAATGGTATGAGTCCCACCAGCAAATCCTTCCAAAATTTTCCACTTTCGGTGTCTTCGATTATTATTGGCAGTTTTGAAATTGTTGCAATGTTTACTCCGGCTTGTTCAAGAATGTCGTAAACACTTGAGCCCGGTTCTTTGTATGTGTAATTTTTGCTTCCATCCACAAGTTCGATATTAATTTTATTGTTTGATACCACCACTTTGCTTATATTTCCCGATTCGACTTTTTCGATAAATGAACTAAGGCTTATTTCTTTTGTTTCCTGTCCGTTTCCGCTCGACATCATGAAAAATCCCGCTATAAGCAGGGCGGCTATAATAAGGTATATAAGTCCGCTCTTTTGTATTTTTGGTGTCGGCAATTGTGATAGTGGGGTCATAATGGAAGGGGAGTTAAAACTACTTTGTCATTATAGTATGTTTCTAAGAGATGTGGAATATATTATTTTTTATTGTCACTACCGCTTCCACAAGCTTCTTTTTTTTATTTCCGACGTTTTGATTTATGATTTTTAAAACTTCGTCCAGGTGCACCACTTCCAATCTCGTTAAATTTCCGGCAAAATTTTTGTAAATTTCAATCAGAATCGCTTTTTTCAACGCTTCCGGCAATGTTCTGAATGGTTTTGTATTAAATTTTGTGAGCTCTTTGTTTAAAGTGTTTTCGCTGATCCATTCTGTCGCCGATTGCTGTAAGTAGTCCAAAATTTCTCTTAAATTTTGTGAATTTTTTGCGACTGTTTCTATCAAGCTCGGATTTATCAGTTTTAAATTTGGTATGACTTTTTTTCTGATTAAATTTCTTTTGTAGATGGTGTTTTCGTTTGTTTTATCTATGCAAAATTTTATTTTTTTGAAATTCAGGTAATCCGTAATTTGTTTTTTTGAGAAGATTAAAAGCGGGCGCAAAAGCGGTGTTTTTTTGCCGTCAAACATTTCCAGTTCCGAAATTCCGCTGATGCCTTTTAGCGTGGCGCCGCGTGTAAAATTGAATAATATCGTTTCAATGTTGTCGTCCGCATGGTGAGCCGTGAGTATATATTTTGCTTTGTATTTTTTTGCCAATTCTTCGAAGAAATCGTAGCGGATTTTTCTTGCTGTTTCCTCAATGCCTTTTTTGTTTTTTTTGCTTAAAGCGGGGGTGTCTATTTTTTTTTGATGAAAGTGAAAGCGAAAATTTTTACTTAATTCTTTAACGAATTTTTCGTCCGAGTCGCTTTCTTTTCCTCTTATTCCGTGGTTTATATGGGCAACCACTGTTTTGCACGGAATTTGTTTAAGCAGACGCAGAAGGAATGTCGAATCCGGTCCTCCCGATATTCCCGCGACGACACGGTCTTTTTCCGAGATGTATTTTTTTAGGATTTTTAGGCCTTTTTGCTGTAATTTTTTTGCTTCCTGTGAGTTCATTATGGTGTTTGCTTGCGGCGGATAGTTACGGGTTTGCTTAGCTGGACTATTTCTTCAAAATTGTCGTCTTCCGCCGATTTGTTTTTTATTATTTTCCCGCATTTTGTGCATTTATGAAAGATGATCCATCCCTTTTTACCATTGAAATCCATACTGACAGGTTCCATCAAATTTTTGCATAGCGATTCTCTGTCACCCGGGGAATTTTCATCCACATGAAACGAGTATAAACATTTTCTGCAATGATTTCTGCAGGTTTTTTTTAATGGAGGATTATTCTCTCCGCATTTTTGGCAGACGAAGCCTTCATTTATTACTATAAATTTCATGTCCGGCGTTCCAAAACTTTTATTCCGTTTGATTCATATATGTTTTGGTAGTTGTTATTTTGCTCTGTTTTTCCGATTTCTTCAATCAATTCTTTTTGGCTTTTAAACGGCCAGATATTTTTGTCGTTGATATTTAAAATTATGTATTTGCTGTCGTTTATTTTTGGAAAAAGATAAATTTTGTCGTTGGTTAAGTGGGGGATGAATGTATTTTGCGCGCTTACCGAATCGGCTTTTTCAATTATTTTAAGTGCGGATGAAATATCTTTCTTAATCGGATTTTTATAATAATTTATGTCGAAGATTCTTGAGATTTTTCCGCCGTTATATAAATGAATTTGTGACAGTATTACTATGTTTAGAATTATTACAACTATTGCTGAGATTTTTTTAAAATTTGATTTAAGAAATTTGTCTATAGTTAAGATGCTGCTTACGGCTATTATTGGCGCAAATTCCACTGCGTAGTGGTGGGAGAATCCCCAATAAACTTCTTCGGATGAAAAGAATTTTCCTGCAATTATTGGTATCATCAAAATGAGATATTTTGGCTGAAAAATCGTTAAAATTCCGCCCGACATCAAAAGCAGTATCCACATTTTTATTTTTACCGTGTTGTCGAACATCATACCCAAGCTTTGAAGCGGATGATAAGTTATTGTTTGAAGCATTTCTATTGGCGAGTTGCCGAGGGATGCGTATGGCCAGTGGTCGTATGTTCCGTTGTTAAAATAGGCTATGATTTTCAGACTTGCAAAGAAATATATTACACTTATTATTGTTGTTATTATCCCATGAATTTTCATCTCTTTTTTCTCGAATAAAATTGCTCCGATTCCGAAAAAAATTGCAATTAGAGGCATTGTTTCTTTTGAAAATAAAAACAGCGCCAAGATTAGGTAATATAATTTTATTTTTCTTAATTTTATGGTGTAGAAAAGCCATGGGATGAACATTGCTCCTATGGTGTTGTTGTGATAATCGAAAGCAAGTGCAGTTATCAATCCAAAAAATATTAAAAAGATTATCAGGGAACTTACAGCTAAGAATTTGTTTTTAGTTTCTTTGTGTATCAGTAAGTAGCAGCCTAAGCCGCCAAATAGTGCGAATATTATTTGGATTATAAGTAGCGTGTAACTGCCGAACAGGTGATATAAAGGACTGAAAATGAATAGTAAAAGTTCAAAATGGTCGGCTATGAGGGTGGGGACTTCTCTTATTGTGTTTGGTCCGAAGGAAAAATTTGCGTATTTTTGTATTGCTTGGTTGAAGATTCCCAGATCAAAAGCGTTTGTTTGAAAGTTAATATGCGGGATTACAGATATCAGGCTGTAGAAAATGGCTGCCGCCAGCAAAATAAGGAGGCAAAGTTTGTGGTTTTTAATGTTTTTTAGCATGTTTTTGATCTTGAGGAAACTTTAATCTTATGCTATAATAAATAGATAAAAAATAAAAACAAAAATTATGAAAAGATTATCTGCTTTATTGCTTGTTGGAATCTTTGCGGCTCTTATAACGGCAATTTATGTCGGTTTTGTTTTTTGGCAAAAAGCAAGTAGCGAGGCTGACCAAAAAAAACTTGAGAAAGTTTTAAGCGATCTCAATCAGGAAGTTTTGGAATTTGAGAATAAACAGGTTGTGCAGGCGGTAAACGCTAAACAAATAGTTGATGCGCTTAAATCCGATATGAAAAAGTGGTCAACTATCATTAAAAGAATCCGCGCCACTTTGCCAAAGGCGGATAATAAGCTGTTAGTTGAGGCTTTATCTTATTCGGGAAGTTTGGACGGCGGTATTTCCATGAATTTTAAAACGGCTTCCGGAAGCGAAAACCCTTATTTTGACGTTGCTTCTTTGATTAAAAGTTTTGATGACAGTAATTATTTTACAGAAAGTTTTGTGCCTTCAATTTCTTCCGGAACTGATGAGGAAGGGTGGGAAATTTTGAGTTTTCTTATGACTACGAAATATGTGGAAGCAAAGAAAAAATCCGAAGGCGATTTGGAAAAAGCTGTCGGTGAAATTTTGAACGAATCATTAAATAATTAACAAAAAATATATATGTTGGGACAATCCGAAAAAGAAATAAATAATAAATGGCCGATTGTCGGTGTATTTTTGATTGTTTTATCTTTGGCTTCGTATGTTTTTTTGGCTAAGCCGGTTGCGGGGGATGTTTCTTTAGTTAAGGCTGATGTATCTTCAAAAGAAACTGCAATTGAAGGGCTGAAAGCGAAAATTAAAGGTTTTGAAGAGGCGGAGAAGCAATTTAATCTTACTACTGAAGTTGACAGGCTGGAGATTCTTAAATCTGTTCCGGTTGGTATGCATCAGGATGCTGTGATTAAGAATTTGATAGAAATTGCCGATACTTATGACATCGTTTTAAATTCTATAGGTTTTTCTCAGGGGGATAGCGATGTGGATAACGTTTCTTCTCTTCGCATAAGTTCAAGTTTTGAAGGAAGTTACGACGATTTAACTGAATTTCTTGAGGGATTAGAGCAGAATGCCAGAGTTTTTAAGGTCGGTTCCATAAGCGTGCAGGTGAGCAACGCTGAATTGAGCGATCTTAAAAGAGCGAATTTTTCTCTTACAATTGAAACATTTTTTCAAGATTAATTATGGAATTTGACGGGTTAAAAATCAGCTCCAAGAACGTTCAGAAAAGCGCGCAGGAACACGCGGCAAAAAAACAGGTTAATTTGGAGGAAGGGGATTTTGTGGTTTCCGGAGGCGAGTACGAAGCGGAGGTGATGCAAAGTATAAAAAACCGCAAGGAATCTTCGGTTGAAAAAGTTATTTATGGTATTTACGATAATTCCGATAGAAGTTGGACTGTCCGACTCAACGATTTTTTAATCGACCAAAGCAAAATCACGCTAAAGGATAAATCATATTTTTTTCATATGCTTGCCGTTATGGTGGATGCGGGTATTGCTGTTGTTCAGGCCTTGAAATCCTTGGCTCTTAAAACGCAAAATAAGCGTTTTAGAAGAATCCTTGATACTATCGCATATAACTGCGAGGGAGGTTCAAATTTGTCCGATGCGATGAGCAGGTTTGATGATGTTTTTGATGAATCCGAACGCGGAATTGTGAAATCAGGGGAAGCGACCGGTCATCTTGACTTGATGCTTTTTAAATTATCCGACCAAATTGATAAAAGACATGAATTGTATATGAAGCTTTGGACAGCCTCTGTTTATCCCGTTGCTGTTTTTGCCGTACTTATTCTTGTTGCTTTAGGAATGCTTATTTGGGTTTTTCCTTCTTTGCTTAATTTGCTTACCGAAGGAGGGGTTTCCCAGTCGAGCCTTCCTCTTGCAACGCGCATTTTAATTTCCATTCAAAGTGCGGTTGTT
>MFXA01000040.1:8364-9688 GCA_001787455.1 Candidatus Peregrinibacteria bacterium RIFCSPLOWO2_01_FULL_39_12
ATTCGCACAGCGAGTATGGCGCTTTCAGGCTGGATTATATGAAGTTGAATATCCCGATTATCGGCGAGCTTATGAGAAAACTTTATGTGTATCGTTTCGTGAGCTTGCTTGGAATTTTGGTTGATGCGGGGCTTCCCGTGATAACTTCTTTGAAAATTGTGGGGAATTCCTTATCCAATCGTATTTATAAACTTAAGCTCCAGGAAGTGATAACCGAAGTGAAAAGCGGCAGAAAAATTTCCGAAAGTTTAATGGACAGCGAATATCTTTTCCCGCACGAAATTGTGCAGATGCTTATGGTGGGTGAGGCGAGCGCCACAATGGCGAAAATTTCCGAAAAAATTTCCGACCAGTATCAAAGAGAAATTGATAATGCTTTGAAGAAACTGACTTCTGTTTTTGAACCGGTGATGATTCTTGTTGTTGGAATTCTGGTGGCTGTTCTTGCGATGGCGATAATGGCGCCGATCTTTAATTTGAGTACAATTGTAAATTCTTAAGTATGTTTTATCTTTCAAAAAAAAAAGGATTTACCTTGGTTGAGATGATGATTGTCATCGCTATTGTTGCGATGCTTAGCGTGATGTCGGTAAACGGTTATTTGTCGTATAGAAAGAGCGCTTTGGTTAATTTGTCTGCGGAAAATATTGTTTCGCAGATTTCGGCAATGAAATCGGATTCTACTTATGGCGGAGGCAATGAGCAAAGGAAGGAGGAAATTAAAGCTGAACTTGGTGGAGAAGTTTCTGATGAGGGGGCAGTTTCCGCGGAAGGAACTTATAAATGTTATGGAGTTAGTTTTGTGAAGGATGGGGGCGACGATGTGTTTTTGGTTGAAGGTTTCAGCCAGTATTTCGAGAGTAAAAAAGTGTGGGGCGGCGATGATAAGGGATGGGTTTATGAAGGATGCGGTGCGGTTAATGAAGAAGCGTCCGCCAAAGGCGGACATCCTTTTGAACTGGACCCCCAGATTTTTGTAAAGAATTTTGTTTTTTCCGATGGGTTGGGCGGGCAGTGTTCCAATAGTTTTTTTATGCGTTTTGTTCCGCCTAACGGGGGTATTGAAACAAGCTGTGGTGTCGGTAGTTTTAAGAGTGCCGATAAAGATTCGGGTATTACGTTTGATGTTTCGTATGGTAAAGAAGTAAATAGCGCGAGCAAAAAAACCGTTACGCTTAATTTGGGTAATCTAATCGCTGAAATTAAATGAAAAAAATTCCTAAAAAACTGGGATTCACTTTAACCGAAGTAATGATCGGAATTATGATTTTGACCGTTGCTGTCGTTTCAGGAACCAATCTTTTAGTCGGACTTGTTCAGACAA
>MFXA01000040.1:9840-11577 GCA_001787455.1 Candidatus Peregrinibacteria bacterium RIFCSPLOWO2_01_FULL_39_12
ATTGGTTAGTCCGTGGTTTGTTTCGGACGAAAATAAGGGAGAAATCTTTAAAAGAATTTCTAAAGGAAATACGTATTTTAGTGCAGGCTTGACTGATTCGGTTCCGACAGGTTTTAAGCGTGTTATTTCTATCAAAAAATATGATTGTGATGAATTCATAAATATTTGCAATGCTTCTGACAAAAATAATTATGTACTGGTTGAATCCAAAGTTACTTGGAAAATTGGGGTGAAGGACAGAGAGCTTGTTCTGTATGAAGTTTTAACCAACTGGAAAACTTTATGAAAAAGAATTTCTCACAAAAAGGATTTACGCTTGTGGAATTGCTGATTGCAATGACGATATTTGTTTCTTTTGTCGGGATACTAATCGGTTCTTATGCAAGTATTATAAGAGGGCAGAGAGAAGCTGATGAGTATAGAATTATGTACAGCGAATCGAGAAAAATTTTTGAAACTATTGTGCAGGAGTTGCGTGATGGAATGGTGGATTATAAAAAATATAATGCCAATGACACAGGCAATGTAATTGGCGGTCTTGATACTCTTTATGTTGTTTCAAAGGACGCTTCCATGCAAAGTTCAATTGTTTATGACAAGAATGACGGCGTTGTTTCCATTAAAAAGGGAAAATTTGGACAGGACAGTACTTTTGAAGAATTTAATTTGAATTTGTCCGATCTTGTGAAAGTTATCGATTTTAAATTTTATGTTTCACCGTCGGTTGATCCGTATGATGATGAAAATGTTTATAAAGATAAAAATCAGCTTCATCCCAAAGTGACTGTTTATGGCAAGTTTGTCAGAGAATTTGGCAATGGCAAGGAGTATTCAATGGAATTGCAGACAACCGTTTCATCCCGAATTTATAACCAAGTTTATTGATTTTTTGCAAAATATGTTTGAAAAAAATATTAAAAACAGGAAAGGCAGTGCGCTTCTTACGGCGCTTCTTGTAATGGGAATTTTAATTGCCGTGTCACTTGCACTTTCTTCGCTTATTTTCAGGGAAGTTCGTATTACACGCAGTTTTATTGATGCCGGGCAGGCTTATTATTCCGCGGAGTCGGGGATTGAAATCGCGCTTTACGGGCTTAATACTCAGCTTCCCGGGTGGGAGTTTGAGGAAAATGGCGATTATAAATCTTTTAAGGTTGATGATGAAATGAATACTGTCGGCGAGGTGAGTGTAAAAAATTCCTGTAAAGCTTACCCTTGTTTTGATGAGGATGAATTTGATATTGACGGGTCGGCGGGGAAAAAGCCTTTATTAGGGGAATTTTATGACGTGCTTGATTTGAATGAATCTATAAATATTCCGCTTTTTGTTGAAGAAGTTCCCGTGAAAGATTTTACGGTTGAATTTTATTCGGAGTTTGATCCAAAAATGGATTTGAAATTTAATGTGGTATCCAGTGTTTTTTTAAGCGGATGGGATGTTTTAAGGTGGAAGGTTTTTGGGATCAGAGATAAGATTCCTTATGTGACGGAATCTGTAAGTGATTTTACCGCGCTTTCCGCATTGAACAATTCCGAGGCTACAAATCCCGCTTATCCTTCATGGTTTGGGACAGTTGATTGCGATTATTCGGATGACAGATATTCTTCCGATATTGAGTGCGCATCTTATGCGGCGCCTGCCGGAGAGGATTGGTGCACTAATTTGCAGGCGCGCGAATATTATTCTTATATATATAGTGGAGATGATCGTAGTGTGGGAAGTGATGATATTAAACA
>MFXA01000041.1:0-1340 GCA_001787455.1 Candidatus Peregrinibacteria bacterium RIFCSPLOWO2_01_FULL_39_12
CGCTTCCAAGTGCACAGTATTTTGCCAAGCGGCCGGCAAATGATTTTGTTTTTTTGGGCGGTTGTGCCATCTGATATCCTTCCATCGCCCGTTTTTGTTCATTGATCTGTAAAGCCTGCATAAGTCTTTGTTGTGCAATTTCCTCGTTACTTACCATGTTTGCGTTTGCCGCGTTTGCCGCGTTTGTATTTTCAGCTTTTCTTGCCACCATTCCCCCATCTAAAATTTTGGTTGTGATTTTTTTCATATTTATGCTTTTTCAATTTCTTTAAGATATTTTTCATAATTCGCTTTTCCTGTTGCGCCTCCGATATCCAAATGGTCGAATGCTTTCGCCAATGTAAACACTTGTGATTCATCCGCTCCCTTAAGCCCACTTTCCACCTTGTTTTTTAAGGCGGCATAGTCCGCTTTTTTCTGCACCGGATTTTTGCTTTCTGATTGCTCCTCAATATATTTTATAAAATCTCCCATCGTTAGTTTTGCTTCTTCCAGATTTTCATCCCCCGCTTTTAATCTTTGATTTCTCACAAAATCCGAGAATACTTTGCCTCCGATAAAATCGTCCGACATAAACATTTCATTCCATTTATTCCAAAGCGGATTTCCTCTTCGCGCCAATCTTAAAGCTTCTTTCCCTTGGCTTCTTATAAGATTATCCCCTTCCGCTTTCGGCATAAGCATTTCATCAAGAGTTTTCGGACTTTTTGCGAGATGTATGCCTCCCAAAACCACACCTGCGCCAATCACATTCGGATTTTTTATTGTGTTAAGAAGAGCATCGGGTATTGCCAAAACTCCTCCCACTACTCCTTTTCCTTTAATTGAAACGAACGTTGTCGCTAAAAGGTTTGCACCAATCGTTAATCCTGCGGCGAGCTGACCTGCAAAAAACAAAAGACCTTTTCCGCTAAGCATTGTATTCACAGGATTTTCACTTCCGTAAGAAGTTTCAAGCATTGTTTTCCCTTCTTTCGAGAAATCGTTTTGCGCCTGCCATTTAATCGCAAGTTCGGTTCTTTTTTCAGCATCATATTTTTTGCCAAGAATTTGTTCCATTCCCTCCGGATCAAAAACCCCGTATAAATTCCCGGCTTCAATAAACTCCTCAATTTTGTCCGGATATTTTTGTTTAAAATAATTGGCTATTCCAAGAGCTTTGCTTCTATCCAAAAATGACATTACCATCCAAATAACAGGCATCAATTTGCCGTTTGGGAATTCCTTCCCCAATTTGGCTTCAATTGTTTTTTTCGCCTTTTCCAAGCTGGCGGCGGAAGACTTGCCTTCAACCTGCATTCCAAGTACCGCTTTAAGAGCATCAACCAAATCTTGATTTC
>MFXA01000041.1:1392-6352 GCA_001787455.1 Candidatus Peregrinibacteria bacterium RIFCSPLOWO2_01_FULL_39_12
TGTCATTTCCGCCAAAACTTCCGGCGTTCCTCTTCCTTCGGTTTTTTCCCTCATTTTTCTAACATATGCTTCCGCTATTTTTACAGTTTGGGCAATTTCTCCGTTTTCTTCATGCGCATATTGATCGCGCAAAGCGTTAACCTGTTTTTTATCCCAGCCTTTTTGCTTTAACTCCTCAAGGGATTGCACCCATCTTTTTTTGATTCCAACAATCGGTAATTTAAGAGCCCTTATCAGAAGTCCTTCCGCAAAGCGCGATCTTTGAGGTAATGCGTCAAAGTTTTGGTGGTTATAAGCCGATTCTATTTTTCCGAATGCCTTATCAACCCTATCTTTAATCCACGCAAATTCTGCCTCAAGATTATCACCGGCAAGTTCTTTTGCCGCTTTTTCACCTTCTTGTTCCCTTATCGGGCTTTGCGGGATTTGCTCCGCTTCAACAACAGGTCTTTCTTCCTGCCCAACAACCTCTTCCGGCGGTCTTTCTTTTGGCGCTCCTTTTCCCATATTAATAATTAAATCTTAAATAATCTCAAAAATATATCCGTTATTTTTTCGGATTGCCCTTCCAGTTCCGGTATATGTGCTATTAAAAAGTTTCTAACCTCCGATGAGTTTTGATGATTTAACTGGATTGTTATATCTGCAAGAATTTCCCCCGCGATCCTTATATTCAGTGTTTTCACATAGGGATGTTCGTAAATAATCCAGAAAGCTTTTATGCGGCTGAACGGATATTTTTTCGTTCCAACTTTGATCCCGATTTCGGAAAGTTTAACTTCTATATCTTTCGGATGCTCCAAATTCACCAGATAATAAACGACAATAAAAGCGGCTACAGCAAGCGAAAATGTCCATGAATTATATACTATTCCGCCGGCTATGATTGTTGCAGATATAAGACTTACAACAATTTTCCAAACAGTGCCTCTGTCATGCCTTATCATTTCAGGCGCTATCCATGAAATAACAGATTTGTCGTATTCCGAAGGCGTATTATGGATTAAAAGTCTATGCTCTTTTATTTTATTTTTTATTTTTGCAAACATTTTTTGTTTTTTCTTTTTTTAGTTTCTTAGTATTTTATCATAAAAAGGACTCCTTTGGAAGGGGTAATTTCAAAAAGTTTTCCCGTGGAAAACCCGTGATTTTTTGAGGAGATGATTGTAAAATAGTCTTTGGAAGAGATCGTGCCGGATAATAGGAAATTTTTGCTACTGCAAAGCAATGGAAATCGCTTCGCGATTTCTACCTCACAAATGGAAGCAAGGCTATCGTTCTGGCATTTTTTACGGCAAGGGCTATGCGTTTCTGATGTTTCAGGCAGTTTCCGCTGTAATACCTTGGCACGATTTTAGCGTACTGGCTGATATATTTTCGTAAAAGATGAAGATTTTTATAATCAACATAATTTATCTGATTTGTGCAGAAGTAACATTTTCTGTGTTTATATGTAGGCATTTTAGATCTGTTAAATTATCTTAAAATATTTAAAAAACGTTTTCTTGATTTCCATCGCCGCCCATGGATACCTCTTCAGGTATTCCTTCTTCCGGCGTTGAGGATAAAGGTTCCGCTTCGCCACTCTCCGAAACTGCCCCTCTTTTTTCAAGCATTATCATATCTTGAAGTACAATTTCAGTTCTAAATTTTTTATCTCCTGTTTCCGCTTCCCAACTTCTGGTTTTCAAATATCCTTCCAAGTACACCAATTTTCCTTTTCTTAAATACTTATGGCAAATTTCTGCCAAATGCGCCCATGCCACAACCTCGTGAAATTCAGCGGAAGTTTTTCTTTCTTTGTTTGAAGTCATCCACTCTCTATTAGTCGCTATACCGAATGTTGCGACAGATTGACCGTTTTGAGTTTGTTTTAATTCCGGATCGCGTGTAAGATTTCCTATTATGATTACTTTGTTTACCGATCTCATGATGAAAAAATTATAAAGTTATATCAGGGTTATCAATAATGCTTTTTAGCTTTTCATCCATTTCTTCAAGTTTGGATTTTGTGGATTTTTTAGCTTTTGGCTTTGGGCTTTCTTTTGGTTCTTTTGGTTCAGTTGTTTCCTCTGATTTCTTTACTTCTTCCGGTTCTTTTTCTTCTTTCACTTCAACCGGTTGTTCCACTTCTTTCACCTTCTCTACTTTTTCTTCCTTTTCCTCCTTTTGCTTTTTTGGTTCCGGACGTTCTATTTTTTTTGTTCTCGTAGCAAATTTTTCCTTTTTCTCCTGCGCTTCTTCTTCCTTTTTTTGCGCTTCTTCTTTCTTTATCGCTTCTTCTTCGGTTTTGTATTCTTCAAAAGTTTTTAATTGGTAATTGGCAGGCGTTTTCAAAAGCAATGATCTTATAACTAAAGGATTAAGATTGAGCATTTTTTCAATTTCCTTCACGCTTTCAGTTGGTAAGGTCAAATTTACAACCACATAAAATCCTTGATCCTGTTTTTTAATACGATATGTAAGATCGCGCGTTCCCCAAAAATCTTCGGTAAAAACTTCTCCGCCTTCCGCGACGATATTTTTTTTAATTTCGCTTAATTCCTTTTTAACACCTTCTTCTCCAAGATCCGAATTAAATATGAGCATTATTTCATATTTTTCTATTCTTTGCGTGGTTTCTTGCAGAGTTTCTTCTGTCATGTTTTCTTTGGGTTAAGATCTTATAATGATCTCTTTGCCTTGTAAAAAAATTACAAAGCAGAAATTTTTGAGCAACTCCTTCGGAGCTGTTTAGCACGTGGATACTAGCAGAAGGTTATTTTTTTGCAATAGCAAAAGGACATTCTTCATCTAAAAAGTCAATGTTTTATTTTGGGAGGCGATTTTTCCCATACGAATAATAATGCCCTTTATTTTGGCTTTAGGAGGGGAATTTTCAGCATTCGTATTGACTTAATTATATATTTCACATAATATTTCGTTCGTGTTGTCAACCAACTACACTTGATAGGGTGAGGCTAAGTACGGCATACTATACAGAGTAGGGATTTTACAGATTTCTTGTTTTTCATTAAATTGTTTTTTAATGGAGATTGAAACAACATTACAGGTAAACAAGTTTGCGAGAAGAATTCGCCAGTTAAAGAATTTCTCACGAGCGGCTCTACTAAAATCATCAATAAGTGAGATTGCTTTAAGCGCTTTGGCTCCTGTCGGTAATTTATCGACCCTTCCTCCTGTAAGATATTTAAACAGCTTTTTAGGCACGGTCAAGCGTCTTATTATATCTGTTCTACCTGTTTCTCCGAGTAAAAGACTTTTATTCCAATCCGGAATGATTGCAGTCGCTTCTATAGTTGCCATGTCCTTCTCGGGCAACGCCACTTTTATGCAATCTTCAATGACCTATGCGAGCGATTATATAGATTCTTATTCCATTCCTGGCGATATTCTTGTTTCCGATGAAGATGGATATTTATTAAAGATAAATCCTCAAACAGATGAATCGAGCAGGATCGGGTTAACGGACTTTGCCGTACATACCGTTGAGTCTGGCGAAGTTTTGTCCGCAATTGCCGGAAGATATGGAGTAAAAGTTGAAACAATTATGTGGGAGAATAATATTGTTAATCCAAACAGTTTGCGTATCGGTCAGACTATTCTTATTCCTCCCGTAGATGGTATCAGCTATAAGGTTGCCGAAAATGACACTTTGACCAAGATATCTAAAAAATACAACGTTTCCACCGAATCTATTATTGCTCAAAATAATCTTAGCAGTGAAACTATAAGAAAAGGGCAAGCGCTGTTCCTTCCGGATGCAAAACCTTTGGCGGCTCCATCAATCGCAACAAGAAATCCGGGGATAGGCAGATCTTCAAGAGTTACTTCCGCTTCTCCTTCTTCCGCATCTCCTGCGGTTGGAAAGATGTTTATTTATCCGACAATCGGTAAGATAACTCAAGGTTATAGAGGCGGTCACTACGCTTTGGATATCGCCGACAGAAGCAAACCTCCGGTTTGGGCGGCAGCCTCAGGAACAGTCGTTACCGCATCTACAGGCACATGGGGACGCGGTTATGGCAATTATGTAGTTATAGATCATGGCGATGGCATACAAACCTTATACGGTCACATGGATTCCGTTAACGTATATGCAGGTCAGGTTGTTTCTCAAGGAGATGTTGTAGGTATTATGGGAAATACAGGTCGTGTTTATGGCGTTACCGGCATTCACACACACTGGGAAGTAATTATAAATGGTGTTAAGGTCAATCCGATCAATTATTATTAAAATCTTTATAGATGAAGTTGTTTAAGTTTGTTTGGCGTATTTTAAAGTTTATTTTAGATGTTCCCCGTGGTCTTGCCTGTTTGCTTATAAAAGGCTACCAAAAAACTTTTTCTCCCGACCATGGATTTTTTAAACGCATGTTTCCTTTCGGATACTGCAAATTCACTCCAAGCTGTTCGCAGTATGCCTATGAGGCTGTTAAAAAACATGGAGTTATTCGGGGCGGGATTAAGGCTTTTTGGCGTGTTTTAAGATGCAACCCATTCAGCAAAGGCGGGCATGATCCCGCTTGACTTTAAACGTCCATTGAGCAAGAATCTTTCCGCCAAGCAAAACTCCAAAGGAGTTGTCAATAATTCTAAAAAAATGCCGATTACACGTGCTCTAATCAGTGTTTATGACAAAACTTCCATTGTAGAATTCGCAAAAAAAATTTCCGGCAAAGGTATTGAAATTCTTTCTACGGGCGGCACTGCAAAAGTTCTAAAAGAAGCGGGTATCAAAATTATTGATGTTTCCGACTATACCGGTTTTCCCGAGATAATGGGCGGTCGCGTAAAAACCCTTCACCCAAAAATTCATGGCGGTCTTTTGGCAATGAGGGACAAGCCGAGGCACATGGAAGACGCAAAAAAAAATGATATCTTAATGATTGATCTTGTTGTTGCCAACCTCTATCCTTTTGAAGAAACAGTAAAAAAAGATGATGTTACGGAAGAAGAT
>MFXA01000042.1 GCA_001787455.1 Candidatus Peregrinibacteria bacterium RIFCSPLOWO2_01_FULL_39_12
ACTTTTGTAGAAATAAGTCTTGAATATCTGGAATTATCGTCTTTTCCATTTTTCCCTGAAACATCAAGCCTGATTTTAAATACCTTTGGAGCAAACTTGCCTTCAGCGGCGGCAAAAAACCCTTCTTCAAGACTTGTACTTGTGGATTCCGTAGCGCGGTTAAATGCCAATAGCAAATTGTAAACACCCTCGCTTCCATAAATTTCATTATCGGTAAACTTATTATCTTTAATCATCTTTTTCCATGCGGCATCTGTAAATTCAGTCATTTTAGAAACAACTTTAAGAATAGCTAAAAGCCTTTCTTGCTTTACATCAGAATTCCAGCTTTTAAAATTCGTCTCGATATGATCCTTATAGTCTAAAAATATTGAAGCAGTAGATGAAACATCTTCATACCAATTGACATTATGATTATCGTTAGCATCTTTATACAAAACATCAGCTTCACGCTTAGCTTTTTTGTCAAAAGCTGTACGATCAACGCTTCCAACTAAAAGATAAGTTTTATCGTCCTCAAGTTTGGGAGCAAGCCCTTCGGGAAGCTGATATTTCCCCAATTCATGAGGCTGTATCGGAGAAAATTGTTGCACAGCTTCCATTTCTTTCGGGCTTTCCGAAGTATCGTCCTCCGCATCTAAAAGATCTTTTGATGCATCAAGAGGCTGTCTTTTTTTGACAGAATCTTGAATCACAGATAAAGCGCTGTCAAAAGCAAAACGGAGTTTGTTAAGTACATATCCCTCTTTACCCCCAGCTTTTTCATTAGCCATATTGTTTTTTGTTAGATTTTATTTTTATTTTTAAATTAAAACACTATCATAATACTACAGTCCGGACAAAAACGCAAGTTTTTTTTGTAAGGAAATTGGCTAGGAAATTTTGCTTTGCAAAATTTCTGATGGTGATATAGTTCAATCATGAATGTGATACCAAAAATAAAATCCTTCTTAAAATCTGCAAAAAAGCCGCTTATTGTCATTCTCGGACCGACCGCATCGGGGAAAACGGCATTATCTTTAAAAATCGCCCATAAATTTAACGGCGAAATTATTTCCACGGATTCCCGCCAAATATATAAAGGAATGGAAATCAGCACGGATATCGTTAAACCGGAGGATCAAAAAGAAATTCCTCATCACTTTCTTGGCATTACGACTCCGGATAAAGTTTTAACAATGTCCGAATATGCAAAACTTGCTCTCGATGAAATCAAAAAAATATATAAAAGAAAGCATATCCCGATGCTTGTTGGAGGCACGGGGCTTTATATAAGCGCAATTACGCAGGCTTATAAAGTGCCGAAAGTTCCGCCGAATTTAAAATTAAGGAATCGTCTTGAAAAAGAAGCAAAGTTGAAAGGAAATGAATTTGTCCACAAAAAACTTAAAAAACTTGATCCGAAAGCGGCGGCGGCAATCCATCCGAACAATCTTCGATATGTGATTCGCGCCATTGAAATAAATTTGGCTACCGGAAAAAACAAACCGAATCTTAAAAATAAACCGGAATTTGATACATTATTTATAGGGATAAACTGGCCGCGCGAAAAACTTTACGGCCGGATAAATTTAAGAGTGGATAATCAAATTAAAAAAGGGCTTGTGGAAGAAGTGAAAGTGCTTCTCAAAAAAAAGTACAAAAAAAATCTTCCTGCAATGACATCGCTGGGAGTGAAAGAAATGATACCTTATATAAAAGGCAAATCACCGCTCGAAAACTGCATCGAAACTTTGAAAATGAACACACGCAGATACGCAAAACGCCAAATGACATGGTTTAAAAGATATGATAATGTTGCATGGATTTTACCGGAAGAACTGGAAAAATTATTATGAAAAAAACTTTTAAGGATATATGTAAGCTCGCGGAAAAACTGCGGTCGGGTACGGGCTGTCCGTGGGATCGCGCGCAGACGATTGAAACTATGCTGGATTGTTTGAAAAACGAAACATCGGAAGTTGCAGAAGCTGTTTTGAAGAAGGATTACAGGAATTTAAAAGAGGAACTGGGAGATGTTTTATTCCAAATCGTAATGATAGCTCAAATCGCCAAAGAGCAAAAACATTTTAAAATAGATGACGTAATTAAGGATATTGATAAAAAAATACGATCCCGCCATACGTGGGTTTTTGGCGAAGACAAGGCAAAAACTCCCGAGGAGGCTGTTGCGATGTGGAAAAGAAATAAATCGGGCGAAAAAAATCGGTAACTTTACAAAAAATGTCTGTTTTAGGGAAAAAATGGGTAATAAAAAACACGGATAAATCAAAAACAACTTTTGAAAAAATTCTCTCAAATCGCGGAATGCGGAAAGTTGAAGAACTTAAAAATTTTCATGATCCGTTTCTTTTTTTAGATATGAAACGCTCGTCGGAAAGAATAGAAAAAGCGGTTAAAGACAAAGAACGCATAATTATCTTTGGGGACTACGATGCCGATGGCATTACTGCGGCGGCAATTCTTATCCATACATTAAAAAAAATGGGCGCAAATTTGTCGTACCGCCTGCCGAACAGAGTCACTGACGGTTATGGACTTTCGGAAAAATTCATCGATGAATTTATAGAAAAAAATATAAAACTGGTCGTTACGGTTGATTGCGGAATTTCATGCGGGAAAGAAATTAAAAAAGCCAAAGAATCCGGAATTGACGTTATAATTACAGACCATCATACGATTCCGGCAAAAGCGCCCGAATCTTCTTACGCGACAATTCATCCGAAATATAAAAACAGCAAATATCCGTTTAAAGAATTAACAGGAGCGGGTGTCGCTTTAAAGCTCGCACAAGCTCTTATATATAGGAATTTGCAGGAAGAAGAGAAGGAAAAATTTTTTTTCTCGCTTCTTGACCTTGCCACCATCGGAACAATCGCAGATTTGGGACCGCTTGTAGACGAAAACAAGCTCATCGTAAAAAAAGGATTGGAAATTCTTGCAAATACAAAATGGCACGGATTAAAAAAAATAAAAGAACTTACAAACATTAAAGACGGGGATAGAATTGATCCGGGCAAAATTGGATTTCAAATAGCGCCCCGCCTCAATGCGGCAGGAAGGATAGGGGATCCGTATGACGCTTTACATCTTCTTATCCAAGGAGAAGATAATGAAAAAGTAACCTTTTTAAGCAAAAAATTGGACGATTTGAATAAAACAAGACAGGAGATGACGGACATTGCGATGGAAGAGGCTACAAAAACGTTTTCTGTAAACGACCTGCCATATATTTTCATAGCCTCCCATCCGAAATGGCATGTTGGAATTTTAGGGCTTATTGCGGGAAAACTTGTTGAAAAATATTCGCGTCCCGCTGTAATTTTGCAGGATCTTGGAGATATTTTGGTGGCATCCGCGAGAAGTACGCATAATTTTAATATTGTTGAAGCGCTGGCTTTATGCGGAGATTATCTTATATCTTTTGGAGGACACGCACAGGCGGCCGGATTCAGCATCAAAAAAGAAAACTTAAAAAAATTTACCGATAAAATTTCAAAACACGCGGAAAAACAATTAAGTAAATGCTGTCTTGCGCAAACTTTAGACATAGACTGTGAACTTGATCCGAATGAAATAAATTTCGACCTTCTTGAACAAATTGAAAAACTTAAACCGTTTGGAGTTGGAAGCTCCCGCCCGTCATTTATTATAAATAATATAAAACCTTTTTTTGTGGAAAAAGTTGGTGCAACCGGAGGGCATATAAAATTTAGTGTACGGATAGGCGATAAAGACTTTAAAGTTATCGGATTTAAACTCGGTGAATTTACAGATAAAGTAAGAGATCATAAAAAAATAGATGTTGTTTTCCATCTTGATAGGGATAATTTCAGGAATAGAAATGACATCCAGCTTCAAGCGCTGGACTTAAATTTGCGGCAGGAATAAAATCTTTTCGTGAAAAAACTTCTTTTTTTAATCATTTTTTTAATTGTTTTTGAAACGGCATATGCGCAAACGCCGGACACGAAAAATTGGTATACATATAACGGATATTCAACGATTCATAATTACTCGCTTCTGCATCCTTCGGACTGGCAGGCGGTAATAATTTCCAATGATCTTCAGGAATTTTCGCCAAAAGGGCAATCTTCGCCAAAACTGATAATTAAAGAGTTTGAAGGGGTTTCTTTTGCCGCGGCGATTGCTTATTTTACGGATAAAAATACACCGGTTAAAGAAATTACTTTTAAATTGGGAGAGGAAAACATTGTGGCAAAGGAAGCAGCAGGAATAACTTTTATTAAAAGGGGAAGCTTGATAATTGCGCTCGAAAAACAAGGAAAAAATCAAACTCTCAATTTAATTTATGATTCATTTAAATTTAAAGATGAATGGAAATCATTCAATTATCCGGACGATAAATATTCTTTTATCTATCCTTCGAAATTTAAAGTCAATAAAACGGACGGAAAAGTTGAAGTGACAGACAACAAAGGAGATGCCGTTTTTGCAGTGCGAAAAGTAAAATCTTTGGATCAAGCAAATATTTTACGGTCAAATAATATTGCATTCCATGGGATAGAAAATGTATCAAGGATTACATTGTTGGATGAAGTATTAAACAGGGAATACAACTTGATATCGATTAAAAACGGTGAAAACTATTTTCTTCTGACCGATGATTATTATGACAGCTATATTTTGGAAATGCTGGAAAGTTTTGAATTTTTTGGGGAAGAAATTGGAGGGACATTTACATCTTTCCAATATTTTAGTGACGTAAAAGACGACCATCCAAATGTCAAAGCTGTAAACAATTTAGCTGAAAAGAAAATTTTAAACGGATATGAGGATGGAACATTCAAGCCCGACAATGAAATTAACCGCGCCGAGCTTGTGAAAATAGTTGTGGCAACGGTCGCGCCGGCAAATTCAGATAGTTACAATAATTGTTTTAAAGATGTTAAAACACAGTGGTATGCGCCATATATTTGTTATGCCAAAGCCGAAAATTGGGTTTTTGGTTATGAAGATAACAGCTTTAAGCCGGAAAAAAGTATTTCACAGGCGGAAGCGATGAAAATTATTTTTGAAATATTATTTGATGGAAAACTTTCCGATAATTGGGAGCCGAAAACCGATCTTCCCGCGGAGGTGGATTTGAACGAATGGTATGGGAAATATTTTATTTTTGCGGCGAATTTGAATTTGGTTGACGATCTCTATCCGCTCAAAAATATTACAAGGAAAGAAATTGCGGAAATGATCTATCGCAGTTTAAAACTGAAAAAACTTTTAACTGGTCAAATTTATTTAGATTGATATAATAATCTCCTTTTGGTTATAGGCGGTTTAAATTTTCTTATGGATTGACAGTCCGCCAAAAATGTTTTAGAATATATAGATAACATTTTTAAAACAGATGACAACTTCTGTGGAGAAACAAATAGTGGATCTGATTAAAAGAAGTAATAGAATACTTGTTTTGCCGTCCTCTCCGCCGGACGGTGATTCAATCGGCAGTGCAATAGCTCTTTATATAGCGCTAAAAAAACTTCAAAAAGAAGTTACTGTAATTTGCGGCGATCCCGTCCCTGACGTTTTTGACTTTTTACCGAATGTTAAAATGGTGGGGAATAAATTGGTCTCTTCAAGCGACTTTATTATCACTCTGGATTGTAAAAGAGTTAAAACGGATAAAATAAAAAATTTTATTGAAGATGATAAAGTGAATATCGTAATCACTCCGAAGGAAGGAAATTTTTCGGAAAACGACATTTCTTTTACAAAAGGAAAAATTGACTATGACTTGATAATTACAACGGATTGCGCGGAGCTGAACCAATTAAGAGGCATTTATGAAAATAACATTGAGCTGTTTCATCAGCTTCCGATTTTGAATATTGACCACCACATTTCAAATACGCATTTCGGGAAGATAAATTATGTGGATATTATGGCTTCATCCGCGACAGAATTGATTCTCCCCATATTGGAGGAGCTGACAAAAAGTGAGGGGATAGATTTAATAGATGAAGATATTGCTACGCTTCTTTTGACGGGAATCATCACCGACACGGGAAGTTTTCAAAATGCAAACACAACTCCTCGCGCATTTGAGCGCGCATCGCGTCTTATTGCGTATGGGGCGCGCCAGCAGGAAATTATCCAATATGTGTACAAAACAAAGCAACTTAGCCAGTTGAAACTTTGGGGCAGAGTTCTTTCCAAAATTCAAACTGATGAAAAGCATCACATTGTTTGGTCGGTTGTCAGTCAGCAGGATTTTAGGGATACGGGAAGTTTGGAAGAAGAAACAGGCGACATTATTGATGAGTTGATGACAAATGCTCCCGGAGCGGAAATTGTAATTTTAATGAAAGAAAAAAAAGAGGGAGGAATTTCCGTAAGTATCCGTACGACAACGCCAACAGTTGATGCCGCAAAAATTGCCGAGGGATTTGGCGGAGGAGGGCACACTCAGGCTGCGGGTTTTAGAATGGAAGGCGTGCCTTTAATGGACGCGGAATACAAAGTCATAAATGTTGTAAGACAGTACCAGGCAAAAAGAC
>MFXA01000043.1:0-20366 GCA_001787455.1 Candidatus Peregrinibacteria bacterium RIFCSPLOWO2_01_FULL_39_12
GACAAAACATGATCAAGACCATCCTCAGCATCAATATTTTCTTTTAAAGCCATAATTAAAGTGGTTAATGAATTTCGGCAGAATTATACCACTAAAAATTCTTAGCGCAAGTTGTCAGAACGAACATTCATAAAAACCCTCGAGGGATTTATAGTTTTCCCTACCCAAAAAAATTCTATTGACTACCCAAAACCCTATCTGTATATTCTAACGGCATTTTGACAATTTTAAGTTAAAAGCATCTGGAAGGGTTTGCCGAAAATCTTTCCTCATCCCCATCTACAATCGGATGGGAACTTAACCTCTAAAAAATATGTCAGGAATACTCGGTAAAAAAATAGGCATGACTCGCATCTTCCAAGATGATGGCCGCGTGATCCCAATCACTGTCATACAATGTGAACCAAACGAAATCACACAAGTAAAAACAGTAGAAAAAGATGGATATCCGGCGATAGTCCTAGGATTTTTGAAACTCAAAAAACCTAGCAAAACAAGAAAATTTAGATATCTGAAAGAATTCAGGATAAAAGAAGAAGAAATCGCAAATTACAAAAAAGGCGATTTTATCTCCTTGGAAAGCTTAAAAGATATTGAATCTGTAGAAATAAGCGCGACATCCAAAGGAAAAGGATTCCAGGGAGTAGTAAAAAGATATCACTTTGCAGGCGGACCAAAAACCCACGGTTCTCACTTCAACAGGGAGCCGGGCTCAATAGGAACGCGTGCAAAACCGGGAAGAGTACACAAAGGGAAAAAACTTCCGGGAAGAATGGGGATGGCAAAAACAACTTTAAAAAATATTCCGGTAATAAAACTGGATATCGAAAATAACATAATCTGCTTAAAAGGCCCTACACCAGGTCCAACCGGCACAGTAATAAGTATTAAAAAATAAGATGAAAATAGACATTTACAAACAATCCGGAGAAAAAAGCGGAACCATGGAGCTTCCAAAAGAAATTTTTGAAATTCCGTTTAACAAAGATTTGATTCATCAAGCGCTTCAAAGACAACTTTCAAATAAAAGAAAACCGATTGCACACGCAAAAACTAAAGGAGAAGTAAGAGGAGGAGGAAGAAAACCTTACAAACAAAAACATACAGGAAGAGCCAGACAAGGAAGCATAAGGGCACCTCACTTTAAAGGCGGCGGTGTAACATTTGGTCCAAGAAACGTAAGAAATTTTGTAAAGGACATGCCAAAAAAGCAACGCAGATTAGCACTTTTCTCAGCTTTATCGGAAAAAGCCAGAAATAACGAAATAATCGCATTGGAAGATTACAAAACCGAGCACCCAAGAACAAAAGACTTTGCTGAAATGCTAAAAAAGCTCCCAATAAAAAGAAATGTATTAGTTATTATTCCGGAAAAAGATCCGAACATCCAAAAATCCAGTAAAAACATAGCATTTGCAAAAACAATTTTAGCATCTTATGCAAACATCCACGATTTACAAAAATATAGAAGTATCCTTCTTCTTAAAAAAACAGTGGAAAAGATGAAGGAAACTTTTTTAGAAGACTCTGCAAAAGCACCAAATACAAGGCGGCAAGAAAATTTTGACCGCAGTGTACTATCCGGTACACGAGAATCAAAATTTTCTGACAACACGGTAGATGGTACTTTTGCAGAGTCTTCTTTAACAAAGTAAAATGAAAGGATTTTCACCTATAATTCAGGCGATAACAACCGAAAAAAGTTCACTCGAACAAACTATCGGCAAATATACATTTTTAGTCAATAAAGATGCGACAAAGATTGATATAAAAAGAGCTATAAAAGAGATGTACGGCGTAGACGCGAAAACAGTCAGAACCAGTATAGTTCCAAAGAAAATAAGAGTTTTGAAAGGCAAATTCGACTGGGCAAAACGCCCTTCATACAAAAAAGCGACAGTCACATTGAAAGGTAAAAAAACAATAGATCCAAGTAAAATTAAAGAACATAAGAAATAACAATGGGTATCCGAAAATTTAGACCAACAACACCGGGAGTCCGCCAGATGAGCATATCGACCTTTGAAGAAATTACAAAGACATGGCCTGAAAAATCATTATTGACGAACATAAAAAGACATGCCGGCAGAAATTCCAGAGGGAAAATCACGATACGCCATAGAGGAAGCGGAGCAAAAAGGATGTACAGAATGGTAGACTTCAATCAAACGGATAAACTGGGTATTGAAGGGAAAGTTGCCGCAATCGAATACGATCCAAACAGAACAGCGTACATAATGCTTGTGATATACAGAGATGGAGAAAAAAGATATCACATAGCACCGGAAGGAATAAAAGTTGGAGCGAGCATAATGACAAAAGAAAAAGCTAAGATAAAAACCGGAAACAGAATAACACTCAAAAACATACCGGTTGGATACAGTATTCACAACGTAGAATTATGCGAGAAAAAAGGTGGCAAGCTTGCAAGGACAGCAGGAACAAGCCTAAAACTTGTATCACTGGAAGGCCCTTATGCACAGCTACAAATGCCATCTGGGGAAATAAGGATGGTAAGCAAAGGCTGTTTCGCGTCAATAGGAATAGTAAGCAACGCAGAGCATAACAATATAGTAATTGGAAAAGCCGGAAGAAGCAGGCACATGGGACGACGTCCGGAAGTAAGAGGTAAAGCCATGAATCCAAAAGACCATCCGCATGGAGGCGGAGAAGGACGAACTTCAATCGGGTTAAAACATCCGAAAACTCCATGGGGAATGCCGGCTCTCGGATTTAAAACAAGAAAACGAAAATATACAAATAAATGGATAGTAAGAAGTAGACACTTAGCAAAATAATAACCTAACAAACCATGGGAAGAAGTAGTAAAAAAGGCCCATTCATAGATCCGAAACTGATAAAAAAAGTTGAAACGCTTACCAGCACGGGTCAAAAAAAACCAATTAAAACATGGTCGAGAAAGTGCGATATCCCGCCGGAATTTGTAGGGCACACGTTTGCAGTCCATAACGGAAAACAATTTATACCGGTATTCATCACGGAAAATATGGTTGGACATAAACTTGGAGAATTCTCCCCAACAAAAACATTCAGAGGACACGGTGGTAAACTCGCAAAAGGAGACTCTGCAGCATAAAAAATTATAAAAAATTATGAAATCAATATTAAGAAACGCAAAAATCGCACCAAAAAAAGCCAACCTAGTAGCGGAACTCGTAAGAATGAAACCTGTACAAGACGCTATAGACACACTAAGATTTACGCAAAAAAAAGCGGCAAAAATACTTAAAAAAGTGGTAGAATCGGCAGCCGCAAACGCAGAAACTAATTTCAAGCAAAAAAAAGCATCACTTTATATAAAAGAAATATTGGTAACGACAGGAACTACATACAAAAGAGGGGTCTCAATTTCAAGAGGAAGAGTCCACCCTATCAGAAAAACACTGTCTCATATAACTGTAAAACTTGCTACGAATGAAAGCCCGGTAAAACCGGAAAAAACAATAAAACCTAAAAAACAACTAACACATGGGGCATAAAGTTAATCCAAAAATAATAAGATTGGGAATAACACGCGATTGGGACTCAAAATGGTATGCCTCAAAAAAGACATATACAAAATTGCTTCACCAGGATTTGGAAATTGAGAAACTCATCTATAAACAGATGAAAGAAGAAGGTGTCGCTCAAGTTGAAATAATGAGAACTCAAGGAAAAGTTATTATAAACATTCACACTTCAAAACCGGGAGTGGTTATAGGACGCGGCGGCGAAACAATAGAAAAATTAAAGGATACATTATCTAAAAAATTCAAGGAAACTTTTGCGATCAACATCAAAGAAATCAAAAAACCAATGCTGGATGCAAGAATTGTAGGAGACAACCTTGCAGTACAAGTCGAAAAAAGAGTTTCTTATAGAAGAGCCTCAAAAATGGCCATTGAAAAGACCATGGAAGCAGGGGCAATCGGAGTAAAAATTTATTTGGGGGGGAGACTGAACGGAGTTGAAATTTCTCGAGGAGAATTCTTCTCAAAAGGGAAGATTCCTCTACAAACATTCAGGGCAAACATTGATTATGCAAGCGTAACCGCATACACGACTTACGGGAAAATAGGAATTAAAGTTTGGATATACAAAGGAGACGTATTTAAAAAAGATATGGAAGCGAAACTATTGGAACAAATTGAAGAAATTAAACAATCCTAAATCATGTTACAGCCAAAAAAGCAAAAGCACAGAAAACAATTCAGAGGCAGATCGGACACGAAAGGTGTTGCCACAAGAAACAACAGAATTACGTTCGGCACATACGGCCTGAAATCAGTGGAAAGCGGAGAAATTAATTCAAGGCAAATAGAAGCGGCAAGAAGAAGTATGACCAGATACACAAAACGCGGAGGTAAAACATGGATCCTTATCTTTCCTCACAAGCCACTGACAAAGAAACCGGCGGAAGTACCGATGGGAAGCGGAAAAGGATCGCCGGAAGTTTTTGTAGCAACGGTAAAACCGGGATCAGTAATATTTGAAATGGAAGGTGTGGACGCCAAATCAGCAAAAGAAGCTTTACGCCTTGCCGCACATAAATTGCCGGTAAAATGTAGATTTGTTAACAGTAAAGAAATTTAAACATGAAAACACTTGAAGAATTAAAAAAAACGGACCCGAAAAAACTGCAAGATGAACTGCGTTTAGCTGAAAAAGACTTGTTCAAATACGCATATGATGTTAAGAATGGACAGTCGAAAAATACACATCAGATACGAAATTATAAAAAATATATAGCAAGGATAAAAACCACAATTAATAATTCACAAAGACATGAGGTATAAAAAAGCGGTAATTTCCAGCAATAAACAGCAAAAAACACTAGTAGTTCGTGTGGATTCATACAAAATTCATCCAAAATATAAGAAAAAATTTAAAGTTTCAAAAAAGTTTTATGTAGATAATCCTGAAAATAAAAAATTTGAGATAGGAGACGAGGTAACCATTTATGAAACAAAACCGTTAAGCAAGCTCAAGAGATGGACAATAATCCAACCTAATAATCAACAAAAATGATTCAGTTAAGAACACATCTAAATGTAGCGGATAACTCGGGAGCAAAAATGGTCTCCTGTATAAAGGTACTGGGAGGCACCCGCGCCCGCTATGCGGAACTCGGAGACGTAATAATAGTTACGGTTAAAGATGCAAGCGTACGAGGATTAGTTAAAAAGAAAACAGTAGAAAGAGCCGTAATAGTAAGACAGAAAAGAGAATTTCACAGAAGAGACGGAACAAGCATAAGATTTGATGAAAACGCAGTAGTAATTGTAGATAAAGAGAATCAACCAAAAGGAACACGTGTATTCGGTCCGGTGGCAAGGGAACTGCGCGAACTTGGATTTCAAAAAATAATATCTCAAGCACCTGAAGTTTTGTAATATTTATCATCATGAAAATCAAAGTAAACGACCAAATAGTAGTAATCACCGGCAAAGACAAGGGCAAAAAAGGAAAAGTTCTGAAAGCAATGACCAAACAAAATAAAGTTGTGGTGGAAAAAATCAATTTAAAAACAAAACACATCAAAAAAACTCAACAAAAAGCTGGCGAACGTATTCAATTTGAAGCTCCAATGAATGCTTCAAACGCAATGGTCGTCTGCCCTCACTGCGATAAAAAAACAAGAGTCGGATACAAAAAACTGGCAACAGGGAAAAAACAAAGAATATGCAAAAAATGTAAAGAAACTCTCGATAAAATAGTTAAGAAATAATATGACAAAACTAATTGATCTAAAAACCAGATTTTACACGGAAATAGCTCCAAAGCTAAAAGAAACGCTTGGGTTGAAAAACACAATGGCAAATCCGAAAGTTCTGAAAATAGTGGTAAACTCGGGAATTGGCACATATATAAAAACTCACAATAAAGATTATTCAAACGTCGTAGAAAACATTACAAAAATAACAGGTCAGCGCCCAATTGTTACAAAAGCAAAAAAAGCTATTTCAAACTTCAAAGTCAGAGAAAATGAACCGGCGGGAGTAATGGTGACTCTAAGAGGAAAAAGGATGTATGACTTCTTAAATAAACTGGTAAATATCGTATTCCCCCGCGTAAGAGATTTTAGAGGTTTATCGGACAAAGCATTCGACGGACACGGAAACTACGCGATAGGATTCAAAGAACACACTGTATTCCCGGAAATCAGTCCGGACGACGTAATTAAATTGCACGGATTGCAAATAAACATAATTACAAACGCAAAAACCGACAAAAAAGGACTGGAACTTTTTAAAGCACTTGGATTTCCTTTTAAAAAACCCGATAAAAAAAATAATTAAAGCCTTATGGCAAAACTATCACTTAAAATTAAGACGGAAAGGAGAAAAGTACTTTCTACAAAACAATTTGCGGAAGGCAAAAAAATCACATTTCCAACCCGTGTTTACAACAGATGCAGAAAATGCGGAAGAGTGGGAGGATATATGAGAAAATTTGCACTTTGCAGAATCTGTTTTAGAGAACTTGCAAGAGAAGGAAAAGTAATGGGAGTAAAAAAATCATCTTGGTAACAGAAATCGCTTTGCGATTTCCATACTAACCTAAATTAAATCATACTTATGTACACAGACCCAATAGCAGACTTATTAACAAGGATACGAAACGGAATACATGCGGATCATGATCTCATTACTGTTCCACATTCAAAAATGAAAGAAAATATCGTAAAGATATTAAAAAACACAAACGTAATTAAAGATTTTGAAATTACAGCCGATAAGGAGAAGAAAACTATAAACATAATACTTGAGGAAAACGCCCCATTCTCGACATTTACAAGAATCAGCAAACCGGGACAAAGAATTTACATTAAAAGAACAGACATCAGACAAATAAAAAGCGGGCTTGGAATAGCCATCATCTCCACTTCAAAAGGAGTTATGACAAACATGGAAGCGCGGAAACAAAACTTGGGAGGAGAAATAATCTGTGAAATATCCTAACTAACAACTAAAATTATGTCACGAGTAGGCAAAAAACCTGTACAAATCCCAAATGGGGTAGTAGTGGAACTATCAGGAACTACAATAAAGATTAAAGGACCAAAAGGAGAACTTCAAAAAAAGTTCCATGAGAACATGCAGATTGAAATAAAAGATAACACCCTAACAGTTGTTCGCCCGTCCGATACTCAACAAAACAGAGAACTTCACGGCCTTACAAGAAATTTACTCGCAAACATGATCGAAGGTGTAACAAAAGGATTTGAAAAAAAGATGGAGATTATCGGAATTGGATATAGGGCACAAGCAACCAAGAATAAAATAACAATGACACTTGGGTTCTCTCATCCGGTAGAATTTCTAGCACCGCCAAGCATAGAATTTAAAATGGACGAGGCAAAGAAAAATATCTTAACAATAAGTGGATTAGATAAAGAAATGGTTGGAGAAGTTGCAGCAAAAATAAGATCCTTCAAACCACCGGAGCCATATAAAGGCAAAGGAATCAAATATATCGACGAGCATATCCAAAGAAAAGCAGGAAAAGCTGTAGTCACAAAAGGAGGAGCTTAAAATAATAACAATCAAATAAGATGTTTACAAATAAATTAGACGCTAAAAAAAGAAGACACCTAAGAATAAGAAAAAAGATCAATGGGACTTTAGATCGCCCAAGATTAGTTGTATATAAAAGCCTATCGCATATTCATGCACAAATAGTAAATGATGAAAAAAGAACTGTTTTAGTTTCAGCTTCAGATCTAAAGAGCAAATCAAAAGGAACAAAAACAGAAAAAGCGAAAGAGATTGGAATGCAAGTCGCAAAATTAGCCAAAGAAAAAGGGGTAACCAAAGTAGTTTTTGATAGAAACGGTTGCAAATATCACGGACGAGTTAAAGCTGTCGCCGACGGCGCTCGTGAAGAAGGATTACAATTTTAAAAGACCGAGTTTCGCTCGGTCCTAACCAAAAAAAATCCCGCTAATCGGGACACCATATAACACATTATCATGTCAAGACCAGCATCAAAAAGAGGAGGATTCGTTCACAGAGAACCAAAAGAGTTTGAAGAAGAAGTTATACAAATTGACCGTGTAACAAGAGTGGTTAAAGGAGGTAGAAAATTAAGATTTAGAGCAACCGTTGCAATCGGAAATAAAAAAGGAAGAGTGGGACTCGGGATTGGGAAATCGAACGAAGTTACAGGCGCAATTCAAAAAGCTATCGCAAAGGCAAAAAAAAACATGCTTACCGTAGTAATGAACGGAACAACCATTCCTCATCGAATACAAGTAAAATACAAAGCGGCAAAATTACTGCTGATGCCGGCAGTTCAAGGTACGGGACTTATAGCCGGAGGAACAATAAGAAAAGTATTGGAATTAACAGGCGTAAAAGACATCTTAAGCAAAGCCCTTGGAACAAGTAATAAAGTGAATAATTCAAAAGCGGTATTTTTAGCGCTGAGTATGTTAAAACAAAATCCGGCAATGATAAAAAGAGCGGGAATAGAGGCGGAAAGAAGAAAACAGGCTCCGCAACCACAACTTAAACCACACGTAGAAAAAGAGCAAAAACCGACACCTGAAAAAGCAGAAACTCCGGCACAATAAATCATAAAATCACCTAACTTAAATTAACTAATGTCATTACTGAACTTAAGCAGCAAATTGGGAAGAAAACGCAAAAAAACAATAGGACGGGGAAACGGCTCCGGTCATGGCACATATAGCGGGAAAGGAATCAAAGGTCAAAAGGCTCGAAACGGAGGAACGTTGCGTCCCGGATTTGAGGGCGGACAAACTCCAATGCTTCGCAAAATGCCAAAATTAAAAGGATTCAAAAATCCAAACTGCGTAACCTATCAGGTAGTAAATGTTGGTAAATTGAACATATTCGAAGAAAATGCAAAAATCACAAAAGAAAATTTATTTGAAAAAAAACTTATTCCCAAAAAAAATAAACCTGTTAAACTACTGGGTGACGGCGAACTTACAAAAACATTCGAAATAACAGTAGATAAAGCATCCAAAGAAGCAATTAAAAAAATTGAGTCAAGGAAAGGAAAGCTTATCATACTCTCACCCACTCCGCCTCCGGCGGAGCTAGCTGAAAAGTAAAACCCCTCAAAAATGTTTAAATACCTAAGTCAAATCTGGAACTCCAAGGATCTACGCAAAAAAATTCTTTTCACAGTCGGAATAATAGTCATTTACAGGCTTATAGCTCATATCACAGTGCCGGGAGCCAACACCGAAAGCCTCAAAGCGTTTGCAAGCAGAAACGAACTTTTACAAATGTTCAGCTTGCTCACGGGAGGAAGCACCGAAAACTTCTCAATCGTATTGATGGGAATTTCTCCATATATTAACGCATCCATCATAATCCAGCTTCTTACAGTAGTAATTCCGAAACTTGAAAGCATCTCAAAAGAAGGAGAAATGGGAAGAAGAAGATTAAACTCATACACAAGATGGTTAACACTTCCACTCGCATTCTTGCAGTCTTACGGAATGATCGTCCTTCTAAATTCACAAACTCAAATTCCAATCATTGAAAACATCAACAATCCGGCAACAATTCTCCCAATAATGCTTACAATTTCGGCGGGAACGATTTTACTTGTATGGATGGGAGAACAAATAACCGAAAATGGCATAGGAAACGGCATTTCACTCCTTATCTTTACAGGAATAATTTCAAGCATTCCGCAAATGGTAGGTCAAAATTTATTTTTGGCGCAAGGAGATGAAAGCAAAATCATACCATTTATAGTCGTTACACTTTTAACAATAATTTTAACAACCATTGTAATATTGGTTACTGAAGCCGCAAGGCTTATTCCTATCACATATGCGGGAAGAGGAATCAGAGCAAAAAGCGATCAAGCTTCTCTTCCCATAAGAATCAATCAGGCGGGAATGATTCCGATCATCTTTGCGGTAGCGCTTGTAAGCTTTCCGGGAATAATCGGACAATTTTTGGTAAACGCAAGCTCACCATGGCTACGAACATTTGGAGCCTCATTAACAACATTGTTCCAGCCAAGCACAATCCTTTATTTAATAGTTTATTTCCTTTTAGTGGTAGCTTTTACGTTCTTCTACGTTTCAATCACATTTAATCCGGAACAAGTGGCTGAAAATATACAAAAAAGAGGCGGATATATTCCGGGAATCCGTCCGGGAGTACAAACCGCCGACTACCTAAGACTAACTTCCGGCAGGCTTACATTTTTCGGAGCAACATTTTTAGGATTGATAGCCGTTCTTCCGATCCTTATCCAATATCTCTTTAAATCAACAAGCATCGGGACAGTATCACTTCTTATTTCCGGAGCCGGAATAATAATCATAGTTGGAGTAGTTTTAGATTTAATACGGCAAACAAACGCCCAACTTCAAATGCACGATTACGGCAAATTTTATTAATATGGACCTGATTTTCTTTGGCATGCAGGGAGCCGGGAAAGGCACGTTAGGCAAATCAGCCGCCGAAAGATATGGGATGAGAATATTTGAAACCGGCGGAGCTTTGCGCGCATTAGCTCAAGAAGATTCCGAACTTGGACACAAAGTAAAATCAATAATCGAAGCCGGTCACTTAGTCCCAAACGAAGTCGTTATGGAGATAGTGGAAGATTTCATGAGTAAACTTCCGAAAAATACGGCGGTACTTTTTGATGGGATCCCAAGAAAAGTAGAACAAGCGCAGTCTTTAAACGAGCTTCTTAAAAAACATAATCGAACTTACAAAGCAGTACTTATAGATATAAAAAAAGAAACAGCGTTCAAACGATTGGCCACCCGCCGAGTTTGTAAATCTTGCAAAAACGTATATCCGACAACATATACAAACAGTTCTTGCGAATGTAACGGAGAACTTGTAACCCGTGCCGACGACAATCCGGAAGCGATAAAAACAAGGTTGGAAGCTTTTGAAAAAGAAACAATCCCGACAATAAACATCTACAAAGACAATTTAATTAAAATTGACGGAGAACCAACGATTAAAGAAGTTGAAATTCTAGCCTTTAAAGCGTTGGATGGTATAATGCCTCCACCAAGCAACTCATAAGGAGTTGCTAATAAAGAGCCGTCCCGCTTAGCGAGACACCTTATGCCAATTCAAATTAAAACTGAGGAAGAAATACGTTCAATGAAAATAAGCGGGAAAATTCTCGCGGAAGCCTTGGAAAAAACCTGCAAATTCGCCAAACCCGGAATGTCCACACTTGAATTGGACTCATTCGCGGAAAATTTAATAAGAAAAAGAAACGCTATTCCCGCATTTAAAGGATATCGAGGATTTCCGGCAACACTTTGCACATGCATAAATGAAGTTATAGTCCACGGAATCCCGAAAAAAGATAAAATTATGCAGGAAGGAGATCTTCTAACTATAGATTGCGGAGTAATTTATGAAGGGATGTACGCCGATGCGGCAAGATCAATAATTATAGGGAAATCTTCAAGCAGTGAACGTAAGCGACTAATCAAAACGGCACACGAAGCATTAAATAAAGTAACCGATATACTAAAACCGGGATTACATCTCAACGAAATAGGCAAAACAATTCAAAAAATAGTGGGAAATGCCGGATTTCACATAGTAAAAGATTTAACAGGACATGGGATAGGACATCGACTACACGAAGAACCCATAATATTAAACTATTGGGATGGAACACCCGGTCCAATTTTAAAACCCGGAATGACACTGGCCATAGAACCAATTTTCGCAGTAGGTACGGGAAAAATGCGCCTATCTCCCGACAAATGGACACTCACTACAACGGATTATTCAGATGCAGTTCAGGTGGAAAACACATTTTTAATCACAGAAAATGGCAACGAAGTCCTTACAGAACTGTAAAAAACTATAAAAATATGGGAATTCGACTAATCAAAAAAATCTCTTGCATAAGATGAATATATAATGTAATATCCAAAAGCTTTTTTCGTCAAAATTTGCTAAAAACGGCATTCACATGGGAAAAGAGGACACTATACAAGTCCAAGGAAAAGTAACTGAAGCACTACCGGGCACAGAATTCAAAGTTGCCCTCGACAATGGAACGGTAGTAAAGGCTCACTTGGCGGGAAAAATGCGAATGCACTTTATCAAAATTTTACCGGGTGACCAGGTCACAGTAGAACTAAGCACGTATGACCTTACCAAAGGTCGCATAACATATAGATCTAGCGGAAAACCACAATGAAAGTAAGAGCATCAGTAAAAAAAATTTGCCAGAAATGCCAAATCGTAAGGCGCAACGGAGTTATTCGCGTCATTTGCGAAAACAAACGACATAAACAAAGACAAGGATAACCAAATTAAACTTTGACTACAACAGAGTTTAAGCTTAACTAGTATTTAATTAAACCACCATGGCTCGTATCTCAGGAATAAATCTACCAAAAGAGAAACGTATAGAAGTGGGATTAACGGCAATCCACGGGATTGGCCGCAAATTAAGCGCAAAAATTATAAAAGAGGCAAATGTAAATAAGGATAAAAAAGTCCAGGAATTATCCGAACCTGAAGTAATACGACTACGCGAAATTATAGAAAGACTTCCAACGGAAGGCGATCTTAGAAGAAGAACTGCAATGGACATCAAGAGATTGCAGGAAATTGGATGCTACAGAGGGATAAGACACAAAAAAGGTCTTCCGGTAAGAGGTCAGCGCACACAATGCAATTGCAGAACAAGAAAAGGAAGAAGGAAGACAGTTGCAAACAAGAAGATTGTTGCCAAGTAAAAATAATCAAACAATAACAGCCAATCATTAACACTAAAAAAATGGCGGAAGAAGTAAAAAAACAAGAGAAAGGGAAAGAAGAAGAGAAAAAAGACTCAAAAAAAGAGATAAAGAAAACAACAAAAAAAGCAAAAAGAAGACTTATGGAAGCTGGCAACGTTTACGTTCAGGCTTCATATAACAACACGATTGTTACAATAACAGAACCGAATGGAGATGTTGTTGCATGGGGAAGCGCAGGCTCAAGCGGATTCAAAGGAGCTCGTAAAGCAACGCCTTACGCAGCACAAGTCTCCGCAGAGAACGCGGCAGAAAAAGCAAAAGTATTTGGATTACAAAGAGTTCATGTATACATAAAAGGCGTAGGAAGCGGCCGAGAACAATCAATTAGAGGATTAAGCGCAAAAGGATTGGACATAGTTTCAATAACCGATACAACCCCAATCCCCCACAACGGATGCAGAAACAAAAAAGCACGAAGAGTCTAACAATAAATAATATAAACCAAATCAATTCATGTCACGATATACTCGTCCAATAACTAGGGTGTCCAGAAGGCTCGGCGTAATTTTATTCCCTAATCCGGGAAGTAAAAGCAAATCTTTCAATAAGAAAAATTTCAAACCGGGCATGCATGGACAAAAACACTTTACCCAACTGTCGGAATTCAACAAACAATTAAGAGAAAAACAAAAAGCCAGATTTTTATATGGAATCACAGAGAGACAATCTAGAAATTACTTTCGCTTGGCAAGCAAAAGCAGCGAAATAACGGGTTTTCAATTTTTACGCCTGCTTGAACAAAGATTAGACAACGCAGTATTTAGAGCAGGATTTGCCTCCACAAGACCTCAAGCAAGACAAATGGTAAATCATGGA
Organism: Candidatus Peregrinibacteria bacterium RIFCSPLOWO2_01_FULL_39_12; assembly: GCA_001787455.1. Classification (GTDB taxonomy): domain Bacteria; phylum Patescibacteriota; class Gracilibacteria; order UBA1369; family LOWO2-01-FULL-3; genus 2-01-FULL-39-12. The sequence goes on from MFXA01000043.1 coordinate 13,607, forward strand.
CTGGTCAAACTTAACGACAAAAAAGCAACTATCCCGTCAATTCAAATCCACGTCGGAGACAAATTTGAAATAAAAGAAAAACACAAAGCCTCAAAATTATTTGATGAAGCAAAAAAAGCAAAATACAAAGCGCCAAAATGGCTTAAATCCGATCAATCTTCACTAAAATGCGAAGTAACAGGGATTCCCGATAAAGACGATATCGAGCAAATCATCGAACACCATCTAATTACAGAGTTCTATTCAAAACAATTATAGTTCTAATTATTATAAACTAACAATTGCTTAAAATGCATCAAATCCAAGAAGAAATAGGTATCCCTAAAATAAAAACCGAGACGGTTGGGGATAACCATGTAGTCTTCACTTTAAGCCCGTTGCCAACAGGCTATGGTGTAACCCTTGGGAATGCGTTAAGAAGAGTTCTTCTGTCTTCACTTCCGGGCGCTTGTGTTACTGGAATAAAAATTGAGGGGGTTAATCATGAATATTCTGCAGTGAAAGGCGTAAAAGAAAGTGTCCTCGATATCACTCTGAATCTTAAATTGCTTAATATCAGGAAAACGACAAAAGAACCTTCAGTCATAACATTAAACGTAAATAAGGCGGGAGAAGTTACAGGAGAAGACATTGACTGCCCGTCGGATGTGGAAGTTTTAAATAAAGATCAACACATCTGCACAATCGAAAAAGGGACTCATTTAAAGATGGAATTACGCATAGAAAAAGGCGTAGGCTATATCCCTGCACAACTAAGACAAAAGGATGAAACAGACCCAAAGATCATACTTTTAGATGCACTTTACTCCCCTGTTGAAAAAGTTCGCTACGACGTAGAAGCGACTCGTGTAGGACAAATGACAAATCTGGACAAGTTAACTTTTGAAATAAAGACAAACGGTGCAATTACGCCGGAAGATGCGTTAAAATTTGCATCAAATATTCTTCAATCATATTTCAATTTATTCAACACGGAAAATATAATGATTGAAGCCGACTATATGTCTGACATCAAAACTATTTTAGAAAAAGAACAACAACAGCAATTAAGCAAGCCTGCTCAGGAATCCTACACTCCGATTGAAATTCTAGGATTCTCGCCAAGAACGCTAAACGCGCTTATAAACGGAGGAATAGGATCAATTGAACAGTTATCGAAATGTACGGAAAGCAAGTTATCAAACCTGAGAGGATTCGGGAAAAAAGCATTAACCGAAGTCAGCTCGGCATTAGAAAAGAAAAGTTTAACTTTAACAGAAGAATAAGTTTCATAACATTTTTCACATAAATGAGACATAAGGTAAAGAAAACACAACTAGGAGTTCCTAAAATTGAGTTAGGTGCAATCATACGGAATTTAGCAATGTCTATAATAGTTTACGAAAAAATCAAGACAACAGCGGCAAAAGCAAAAGCCGTACAGCCATTCGTAGAAAGATTGATATCAATAGGAAAAAATAAAGACAAAGTCCACGCTATAAGAGAATTGGAAAGATTGCTCCAGCACGAAAACAGTTCACGAAAAATTTTAGAGGTTTTGGTAGAAAGATATAAAGATAAAAATTCCGGCTACACAAGAATAACAAAACTGGGATACAGAGCCGGAGACAACGCTCCTGTAGTACAAATTGAACTAACTTAACGTTATATGAACACAAAGAAATCAGAAACGAAAAAACCAGAAATTAAATGGTACATCGTAGATGCCAAAGATAAAACTTTAGGACGTATGGCTGCAAAAATAGCTGCCAGGCTTAGAGGCAAAAACAATCCAAACTTTACGCCGCATATGGCTTGTGGAGACGGCGTAATTGTAATAAATGCAGAAAAAATTCATCTTACGGGTAAAAAATGGACAGACAAAATTTATTACACGCACTCCGGATACCCGGGAGCCATAAAAGGATTGCCTGCAAAAGAATTATTCTCCAGAAAATCAACTCAATTGGTTAAATTGGCAGTATTTGGAATGCTTCCGAAAAACAAACTAAGAAAAGCTTTCATGAATAATCTGAAACTTTACGAAGGCGACAAACACCCACATGAAGCCCAAAACCCCATATCACTAGATATATAACAATAAAACAATGCCTAGAGGAAAAACTAAAAAAATTGAAATTGAAGAGGAGACTAAAACGGAACCAAGTCCGTCAAAAGGAAAATATTATTATGGATGCGGAAAACGGAAAACCGCGATAGCAAAAGTACAATTGTTAAAAGGCACGGGAGAAATCACTATAAATGAAAGGCCGATAACAAATTATTTCACCGTAAAAACACTTCATGGAATCATAAAATCACCTTTAACACTCACTGGAAATTTACAAAGATTTAACATAGTGGCACAAATTTATGGTGGGGGGGTTACCTCACAGGCGGAAGCCCTAAGACACGCAATATCAAAAGCATTAACACAGGTTGATCCGTTAAACAGACCAACATTAAAAAAAGCCGGTCTTCTGACACGTGACTCAAGAATAAAAGAACGCAAGAAATTCGGCTTAAAACGTGCCAGAAGAGCACCTCAGTTCAGTAAGAGGTAAAAATCTCTTTGAGATTTTTACCCTAGCCAATCAAAAGTTTTGCGAAGCAAAACACCTTATCCTCCTTTCACTCTTTTCGTTGTACCCCACTAATATTCTGTTACAATAATTTTCGTATCTCACATGCAAAACAAAGTTTTGCCCTAGCCAATAATTGTTTTTGCAAAGCAAAAACACCATCTCTCCTTCCTCCAACGCCTATGTCTAATTCTTCAATTTCCCCTCTCGCAACCGGTCTATCAAGCTCCCAAGCACATCAAAACCTTCTTAAATACGGCTACAACGAAATCCCCACAAAAAAGGACTATACCGTTTTGCGTATTTTATTGTCCCAATTTTCCTCTTTTCTGATAATCATTCTAATAATAGCCGGCAGTGTCTCCATCTTCTTAAAAGAAACTACTGACGGCATCGCTATTTTCGCCATAGTCATTATTAACGCAATAATAGGGTTCACTCAGGAATATAAAGCGGAAAACGCGGTAAACGCGCTTAAAAAAATGATAATACCCGTAGTGACAGTTATAAGAGACAGCCAGGAACTGCAAATTGAAGCGAGAGAACTTGTTCCAAACGATATAGTCATCCTTCAGGAAGGAGAAAAAATACCCGCAGACATAGAAATCATAGAAGCCTTTTCACTGATAGTAGATGAATCCGTTTTAACGGGGGAAAGTCTTTCGGTAAACAAAAAAAAAGCAAAAGGGAAGCAAGGTCTCTTATTTAGAGGAACATTGGTAACTGCGGGACGTGCAATCGGAAAAGTCATATTCACAGGATCAAAAACGGAATTCGGCAAAATCGTAAACCTTGTTGCAAAAGAAGAACGTGACCGCTCCCCTCTCGCAATTCAAATAGACACATTAAGCAAAAAAATTGGAATAGCTGTGCTAATTCTCATCTCAATATTATTCATAGTGGGAAGCCTCCGCGGAATTTCCATACTGAACATGCTTATGACATCGGTAGCCATGGGCGTATCGGCAATTCCTGAAGGTCTCCCGATAATCGTAACACTCACACTGGCGCTCGGAATCCAGCTCCTCGCAAAAGAACAAGCAATAGTGCGCAAAATGAACGCCATAGAAACACTCGGAGCAACAACGGTAATTTGTTCGGACAAAACAGGCACTCTGACAATGAATGAAATGACCGTAACAGTCGTAAATGCAGGATTTAAAGAAGCCAAAATCCATGGAGTCGGATATTTATTCGATGAAGAAATAAAACTCGAAACACCGGAACAAAAAAAACTCTTGGAAATATGTGAAAACTGCAACAACTCATTCATAGGGAAAAATATAATTGGCGACCCGACGGAAATCGCCCTAAAAATACTCGCAAGAAAAGCGCGATTCATCAAACAATACAAAGATTTGGACGAAAATACTTTCACATCGGAAAGAAAGATGATGAGCAGTTTGCACGAGATACAAGGTCACAAAGAAATAATGGCAAAAGGCGCATACGAAGAAATTTTAAAAAGATGCAGCCGCATTTTATTAAACGGAAAAATCCAAAAACTTGAAACCTCGCATAAAAACAAAATTAAAGAATCCGCGGAGGAATATTCAAAAAAAGCGCTAAGAGTTCTTGCATTCGCTTACAAAAAATATATAAACGATTTTGATGAAAACGACTTAATTTTTGTGGGGATGGTTGGGATGATGGATCCTCCAAGAGAAGCCGTAAAATCCTCCATGGAAATTGCAAAAAATGCCGGCATAAAAATTAAAATAATTACAGGCGACAACCCGATTACAGCTTCAGCTATCGCGGGGAAAATCGGGCTGAAAAATTTAAAAGTCATCACGGGCGATGAAATAGATTTACTTAGCGACTCAGAGCTTAAAAAAGCAATCTACGAAACTGACATATTTGCCAGAACAAAACCCCAGCATAAATACAGGATTGTTGATTTGCTCAAAAGAGAAGGAGAAATAGTAGCGGTAACAGGAGATGGAATAAACGATGCACCAGCTCTTAAACATGCCGACGTAGGAATAGCAATGGGCATAAAAGGCACCGATGCCACAAAAGAAGTGGCTGATATCGTATTAAAAGACGACAACTTCGTAACGATAGTAAACACAATAAAAGAAGGTAGGCGAATATATCAAAATATTCTGTCCTTCGTAAAATACATGCTTTCAACAAATTTCGCCGAAATTTTGATAGTGGGGTTTATCACAGTCGCCGGCTACCCTCTCCCTCTTTTACCCCTGCAAATTTTATGGATAAACCTAGCAACAGACTCCCTGCCGGCACTCGCACTTGGCCGCTCCCCCGCAGATAAAAACATCATGCAAAATAAACCGCACCCAAAAAACGAAAATATTCTAAAAAAATTCTCGCATCCGATAATAATTGTTTTGATAATACAAATAATTGTTAATTTCGCGATTTACGTTTACGGATTAAGCATAGACAAAGCTGCCGGGATAAATTCGTATGCCCTGGATATAAACTCCCACGCAAGAACTATGGTATTTACGCAAATAGTCTTATTCGAAATATTTTTCGCCTTCATCTGCAAAGAAACAAAAAAATTCAAATTATCTTCTATCGGTTCAAATAAACATCTTCTCATGGCAGTCGCCATTTCCTTTGTTCTGCAACTTATAGTAATTTATACTCCGTTTATGCAAAACATCTTCAAGACAACACCGCTCTCTCCAATGGAATGGCTAATCATAGGATTAGGCGCCTGTACAACTCTTTTGGTTCCAAAGATCGAAACTCTTGCGAAGAACATTTTTGTAAAATAAGCTATAATCGACACATACAGGGAAATAGCCATAACCACCAGCAATGCGATTCGATATACTTACAATTTTTCCGTCATCCTTCGATTCATATTTCAGTGAAAGCATAATCAAGCGCGCACAAAAAAATAAGCTAATAAAAATCTGCACACACGACATACGAAAATTTTCGAAAGATAAACATAAGAAAGTGGATGACATACCGTTTGGAGGAGGTGCAGGAATGGTTATGACGCCCCAACCGCTATACGACGCAATTAAACATGTAAAAAAACTCAATAAAGGCGCCGTTATTTTCCTAAGCCCAAGCGGCGAAATTTTCACACAAATAAAAGCCGAACGCCTCGCAAAAAAATATGAAAAAACCAAAAATAAAGGACTTATTTTAATATGCGGCCGCTACGAAGGCATCGACCGGCGCATAATCGAAAAATTTGCGGATGAAGAAATATCAATCGGGAAATACGTAGTAACGGGCGGTGAACTGCCCGCAATGATTTTGGTGGACGCAATATCAAGGTTGCTCCCCGGAGTAATCGGCAAAGAAAGTTCGCACATAAACGACTCCTTTTCAAAAGCGCTAAAACGAAAAAAGGAATATCCCGTATACACAAGACCGGAAGTTTTTAAAGGAATGAAAGTCCCAAAAGTCCTGCTTTCGGGGAACCATAAAGAAATTGGAAAATGGAAAATTCAACACTTGCACAACTAGGCACAGTAATCTTGTCGGCAATCCCTGTAAGCTTAATAGCTATAAACACTATTACGAAAGTTTTTGGAAGATTAAACCCGCGCCTCGCGAACACATCTGCGATTTGCATGGGAGTAACAGGAATTCTTACAAACAACATAAACACTGTAAAAACAATTGTTTTGGGCGGATGTAAAGTGATCGTCGACCCATCAAGCGCATTGGCGCACATAGAAAACGACGAAACAAAAGAAATTTCGCGCACAGAAAAAAAACATCTCGCAGATATAGACGCAATAAAACTGATTGCAACCACAATAGCCTTATGCCGCTACCGCAAAACAAAACCGCTCGAAGATATTGTTTTGTCTTTTTTCAGAAACTGCGAAATAAGCGACTTTCAAATTAAAGCGGATTACGAAATAATCTCAGACCTCCCATCAAATGAAGAAAAAAAATTATCAACAGTGGTCGCTTTAAACAAAGATTCGCAGGAAATTTTCGCATTCACAAAAGGAAATCCAAAAAACATACTTGAAAAATGCACACGCCTGTTAATTGACAACAAAAAAATAAACATAACCCCGGCACTCCGCCGAAAATTAAAGAAAAAATTTGAAAAATTAAACAAACAAGGTCAAAAGATACTGGCATCCGCTTACAAAGGCCTCCCGCTAAAAAGATTACAAACATACAACGAAAATTTTGTGGAAAACGACCTTGTTTTAATAGGATTCATAGGCATGAGCGATGAAATAAAC